>JBJTOV010000229.1:0-9957 GCA_046074745.1 Planctomycetota bacterium
AGGACCCCCACCATGTCGACCGACGCCGGCGGCCAAAGGCCGACGGGTGCCCATCTCGAAGACGATGGGTCGCCGATTCCCCAATCTCGGCACGAAGCCGTCGGCCACAGGCCGACGGGTGCCCATCTCGTAGACGATGGGTCGCCGATACCCCAATCTCGGCACGACGCCGATGTTCCGAAGGAACATCGGGTGCCCATCTCGAAGACGATGGGTCGCAAGATCCAACGGTCTCGGCGCGACGCGCCGCGCCTCGCGCGGCGGTCCCCCGCGCTACCCGCGGAAGATCGCCCCTGCCTTCTTCCCGACCAGCGCCGCCGCGGTCGCGAGCGCGATTCCGAGGAACGCCATCGCCCACACGCCGAGGGCGCTGGCGACGCCTGGACCGTCACCAAGGCGTTCGGCGAGGGTGAAGATCGCCTTCGTGATCGGGTAGTCGGAGGAACGCTGCGCCAGAATCAGGCTGTCGCTCACCTCGAGCATGGCGAAGCAGAAGGCGAGGATCGCGCCCGCAGCCAGGTTCGCGGCGAGGAGCGGCAGCACGATCTTGCGCGTCACGCGCCAGCGCGATGCGCCGAGGTTGTACCCCGCCTCCTCGAGCGCGACCGAGGTCTGCTCGAGGCCCGCCGCCGCCGAACGCACGACATACGGAAGCCTGCGCACCGCGTACGCGAGGATCAGAAACGGAATCGGATTCGGCATCGGCCCGAGGATGTCGCCGATCGGCTTGAGCGGCGCGTTCACGATCCAGCTGCCGATCCCCTCGGGCAGCACGCTTGCGATCGAGGCGATGAAGTCTGGCGCGGTTCCGTTGAAGGGCCATCGCAGGCTCGCAGCCACGAGGCCGAACGCAAACACGAGCCCGGGCACCGCGAGCGGAAGCATCACGAGCGCATCGAGCAGCGCGCGGCCACGCACCGTGCCTCGCACGAGGAGCCGCGCCACGAACAGGCCGACGATCACATCCAGAACCGTCGCCACGCCTGCAAAGATGATCGAGTTGCGCACGGCGCCCGCCGAGAGCGGATGCGTGATCGCTTCGACGAAATGGTCGCCCGTCAGGCTTGCGGGCAGGATCGTGCCGTACCACTGGCCGTTCGACGAAAGCGCCGTGCCGATGACGCCGATGTGGGGCAGCACCGCAAGCGACCCAATCACGAGGAACGGTAGCCCGGCGAGCATTCCCCTCGTGCCCTCGAGCTTCCTGAGCCCCGCGCCTGCGCTTGCCTTCGCAAGCATCGCATGGCCCTTTCCGCCGAGGATGAGCCTTCCGACGGTGTAGGAGAGAATCGTCGCGCCCAGCATGACGGCGGTGAGCGCGTAGGGCTGGCGCGACGCCTCCATTTCCTTGATCCCGTTGAAGATCTGGACGGGCGTGGTCTTCGAGAACTCGAGCATGAGCGGCGTGCCGAGCTCGGTGAAGCTCCACACGAACACGATCGTTCCGCCCGCGAAGAGCCCGGGGCGGATGAGAGGCAGCGTGACGCGGAAGAACCGCTTCCACTTGCCCGCGCCGAGGTTGGTGGCCGCCTCCTCCATCGAGGGATCGAGGTTCGCGATCGCCGCGACGAGGTTCAGGTAGAGGATCGGATAGAGCGCGATCGCCTCGAGCAGCACGATCAGCAGGAATCCACCCTTCCCGAGGAAGTCGATCGGGCTGCTGATGAGGCCGATGTCTGCCAGAAGCGCATTGACGGCGCCTTCATGCCCGAGCAGCTGCCGCATGCCGATCGCGCCCACGAAGGGAGGCAGGATGAGCGGAGCGAGGATGATGGTCGTCAGGAACGCCTTCCCCGCGAACTGCGTGCGCGCCGACAGCATCGCGAGCGGCAGCGCGATCAGCACCGCCACGACGGTCGTGCAGCACGCGATCAGGAACGCGTTCCGCAGGCCTTCCCGCAGCACGGGATCGCTGAACACATTCAGCACATGAAAGAGGGTGAACCCACCGTCGTCGGTGGTGAACGCGCTGGCCACGCCCAGCCAGATCGGGTAGATCAGCGGGATCCCCACCACGAGCAGCAGGGTGACGAGCCAGATTCGTTGCGACGACGGACGCATGCGGGTGCGGGATCCTACCGAAACCCGCCCGCGCGATCAGACGCCGCGATCCCCGCGTGGCGCTCAGCCCCAGTTGCCGAGCAGGAGCGAAAGGTCGGGCGCGCCCACCACGCCGTCGCCGTTGAGATCGGCCGATCCCGCGACGCCCCACTGGCCCAGCAGCAGCGCGAGGTCGGGCGCACCGACCGTGCCGTCGCCGTTCAGGTCGCCCGGGCGCACCGTGTTCGGCATGTACCAGCTCACCACGACGGGCATCGTCGCCTGCGTGCCCGCCTTGCGGGTGATCTCGAGCAGGTAGTCGCCCGCCGAGAGGTTGGTGAGGTAGAGATGCTCGGCGTTGTCGACCGTGCTCGCGCTGACGCAGTTGCCGCCGCCGAACACCGCCGCGCCGCCGTCGCCCGAGATCTCGGTCGCGACGCCATCAACCCACTTCTTGAGCTTGAGGTCGACATCCATCACCGAGAACGAGGTGTATCCGCTCGGCACATTGCGGTTCCAGGCCGCGATCACGCTGACCTCGCCCACGCCCTGGTAGAGGCGGAAGCTGTGGTAGGTGGTGCTGCCCGACGCGGGCGCCGCGATCCAGTCCCAGCCGCGCGAGGGCGAGAAGGTGCTCGCGCTCGGGGCGGCAAGGCCGTCGCGCTCGCCAGCGGTCAGGATCATGTGCGCGCGGTCGGCATTCACGACGCCGACGCCCTTCACGGTGTCGAGCGGCGTGGCCGTGATGCCGCGGCTCGCACCCGAGGTCGGGGCTCCGTTCGACCAGCCTGCGGGGTGGGTGGCGCCCGCCATGATCACGCTCTTCAGGGTGAGCGCCTTGAACGCGTTCGCATTCGACGCGACGGCGGGATCGCTGTCGGCGGTGTCCCAGAGCAGCGCCGCCACGGCGCCGACCACGGGCGTGCCGAAACTCGTGAACGCGCCGGGCGCCACGATGTCGGGCTTGCGCCGCCCCTGCCCGTCGATGCCCGCGGGCGCCACGCTGTTCGAGTGGGCGCCCGTATCGAGGCCGACCGCGAGCCCGTTGTAGCTGTAGGCCATGAGCGAGTACGCGAGGCTTCCCGCGCCGTTGTTCACACCCGCGCTTACGAACATGTTGTCGCGCACGATCAGGAAGTCGAGCCGCCGCAGCGCCTCGTTGTCGAACGAAGTGTTGCCGTACGAACCGATCCACGAGTGGTTCATGACCCGCACGCCCGCGGGCGCCACGACCGGCGCGGTCAGGCTGCCCGATCCGACGCGCAGATAGGCGCTTCCGAGCCAGCTGTTCACATTCCAGACGAAGATGCTCGGCACGCCCGGCGCGACCGAGGTGTTGGCGCCGTACAGCGCGCGGCCGACCTCGCTCGCATGCCAGCTCGAGGGGAAAGTGCCCGACTGCATCGTGAAGGTCTTCCCCACGAATTCGGGCAGCGTGGTGTCGGGGGCGTAGTTGCTGCCCGTTTCGGGCGCCTCGCACTGCATCACGCCGATCCCTGCGCCCGTCGGCACCGCGGCGCCCAGACGCGCAACGAGGTCGTTGTAGCGGATGTCGGAGAACACATCGGCGGAAGCCGAGGATGCGAGGATGGATGCGGAGACGGCGGCGATCACGCCAGCGGGCACACCAAAGGGAATCCCGGCGAGATTCACGGCTGCATGCATTCGGTTCTTCATGGGCGTGTTCCGTGCGTCGCCGCGTCCGATTCTCGGATCACGGACCTGCCGAACCTACCACGACGCGGCTGCCGTTCAAGGTTCGGGTGGCAATTCGGCCCGCGGGCCGCGCGGGATCTGCGGATCCTGCGGGCGGATCACTTTTCTGCGGACGCGATCGGCTTCGACGGCTCGCGCGGCGCGGCCACCTCGTCGAGCACGCGGATCTCGACCCGCGCGTTGCGGGCGTCGGCCGCGGCGTCGGTCGGGAACGGCTCCACGCGCTCGCCGCTGCCCGCAGCCACGATGCGGATCCGCCACCAGTCGACTCCACCGGCGGCCAGCCGCTTGGCGGCCGCGAGCGCACGCTCGGTCGACAACGACATCGCCTGGTCCGGCGCGCCGTACTTCTCGGAGGCGCCAGCGTGGCCGCGAACCTCGACCACCGTCGACTGGCCGCGCAGCTGCTTGGCGAGGTCGTCGAGCGAACGCTCCGCGGCATCGGTGAGCGCGCCGCTATGAGGCAGGAACGGCACGCTCGAGCCGCGACCGAAGTGGTCGCTCGGGCGCACGCTCTGCACATTGCGGTCCTTGCCCTTGGTGCCCTCGTCCTTGCTCTCGCCCGCGCCCTGGTAGCGCTCGCTCATGATGCGCTGGATCAGCAGCTGGTCCTTCGGATCGGTCGAGGTCAGGTCGACCTCGTTGTGGAAGGCCTTCCGCACCGCGATCGCGAAGTCGATCATGTCGGGCTGGTTGGCCACGCCCTCGGACTGCTCGCCGCCGCCGCCGGCGTTGCCGCCCTTCGGCTGCGCGTTCATGGCGAACATGATCACGAAGAAGCCCATCATGAGCATGACCATGTCGGCGAACGAGATCAGCCACTCGGGCGCGCCCTCGTGCTCCTCGTGGGCGCCGCCGCCGTGGCCGCCGCCATGTCCGCCGTGCTTCTTCTTGTGCTTGCCGCCGTCGTCGTGGCCATGGCCGTGGCCCTCGTCCTTCTTCTGGTCGTGCTTGTGGTCGGCCATGGCGTGTTTCCCAGTGATTTACGGTGTTTGCGCGCTCAGGCGGCGAGCTTGAGGGTCTTGCGGGTGGTGTTCGGGATGAACGCCAGCATCTTCTCCTGCGTGGCCCGCGGGTTGTCGCCGGCCTGGATCGACAGGATGCCCTGCAGCATCATCTCCTTGGAGAGGATCTCCTCGCCCGAGCGGAGCGCGAGCTTGTCGCCCATCGGCCCCGCGATGGCGTTCGCGAGCACGGTGCCGTACATCGTGGCGACGACGGCGATCGCGAGCATGTGCCCGAGGGTGGCGATGTCGCCGCCAAGGTTTCCGAACATGCCGACCTGGCCGATCAGCGTGGCGACAAGGCCGTAGCCGGGCGCGTAGAGCTTGATCAGGTCGAAGAACTTCTTGCCCGACTTGTGGCGCTCCTGCATCGCCATCACCTCGAGGCGCAGGGTCGTCTCGATGACCTCCTCGTCGGTTCCGTCGACCGCCATGCGCAGGCCCTTCGAGAGGAAGGGGTCCTCGATCTTCTCGATCTCGTTCTCAAGCGCAAGGATGCCGTCGCGGCGGGCCTTGTCGCTGAGCTGGCTCATCAGCTTCACGGTGTCGATGGCCGACAGGCCCTTGTTGAACAGGAAGCGCTTGATGTAGCCCGGCACGCACTTCAGGTTCTCCATGGGCATCGCCATGAGGAGCACCGAGACCGTGCCGCCGAACACCATGATCAGGCCCTTCTCGGAGTAGAACATCGCGAGGTGGCCGTGCGACGCCATGACCATGACTGCGCCGCAGCAGATCACGCCGATGATGCTTCCAATGACGCTGGCCTTGTCCATCGCTCTCGCCTCCGTGCGGCGCTGAAACGCCGCGGACCCCCCATCCACCCGGGACATGGGGCCGACTCGGCCATCGGCATGAAGGGGTGGCGCCATTCGTCGGGCGTGCGCGGATCGTGAGAACAAGGGCCGTCTGCGCGGTCTGGACGGGCGGCGGCGCGATCCGTGCGGCCGCGGACCATTCTCGGACGGCGCGAACGGGGTGCTTGGCCTATCCTCGCGGCTTCCGATGACGAGCGCCCTGCCCGATCCCGCCCCCGCCCGACCCGCCGGCCGCCCGCTGGTGGCCGTCACCGAGCACCTCTCGGACGAGGCGTCGGAGTGGCTGTCGGAGCGGTTCGAGGTGCTGCGCGCGCCGGTCACCGATCCGCGCTTCGCCGAGGCGGCCGCCGACATCGATGCGCTGGTCGTGCGCACCTACACTCAGGTCGACGACGGGCTGCTCGCGCTCCTGCCGCGGGTGAAGGCCGTTGGCCGCGCGGGTGTCGGCATCGACAACATCGACATCGAGGCGTGCCGCCGACGCGGCGTGCAGGTGCTCTCGACCCCCGACGCCAACACGCAGGCGGTGGTCGAGTATGTGCTGTGCCTGTTGTGCGATGCGCTGCGTCCGCGGCTCTTCCTCGACGAGGCGGTGTCGAAGGCCGAGTGGGACGAGCTCCGCCAGGATGTGGTGGGCCTCTGGCAGATGGACGAGCTCGTCCTCGGCATCCTCGGCCTCGGACGGATCGGGAAGCGCGTGGCGCAGGTCGCGGCCGCGATCGGATTCCGCGTGATCTACCACGATGTGGCCGAGATCCGCGAGGAACTCCGCCACGGCGCCGAGAGCGTGACGCTCGAGCGGCTGTTCGCCGAGAGCGATGTGCTCACGATCCACATCGACGGCAGGCCGACGAACCGCCGCTTCGTGGGCGCCGAGCTGCTCGCGCGCCTGCGCCCCGACGCGATCCTGATCAACACGGCGCGCGGCTGCGTGGTCGAGCCGCAGGCGCTCGCAGGCTGGCTGGTCGAGAACCCCGCGGGCTCCGCACTGCTCGATGTGCACGACCCCGAGCCGTTCACCGACCAGTGCCCCCTGCTCGGCCTTCCGAACGCGCACCTCGCGCCGCACCTCGCGAGCCGCACCATGACCGCCATGGACAACATGAGCTGGGTGGTGAAGGATGTGGCCGCGGTGCTCGAGGGGCGCGCGCCGAAGTACCCCGCGTGGTGAGCGCGGCGCTGCCCGACACGCGAAACGGCCCCGCCGAGCGCGTGGCTCGGCGGGGCCGCGAGATCCCAGGACGCCGTCCCGTGCGTCCCGGAGCGAGGTTTAGACAGGCTGCGTGGTCACGACGATCTTCATCGAGACGATGCGCAGGGTGTTGCCGCTCAGGTTTGCCTGGCGGCGCACCTGGAACTGCAGGTTGTTGATCTTGGCGGCGGTCCAGCTCGGGTCGAGCGCGGTGATGTCGCCCACCGAGCCGGCGCGCGGGCCGCAGCGGTTTCCGCTGATGAAGACCGGCGTGTTCCTCCAGCCCGAGTCGATCGCGTAGCTCGGGGCGAAGGCGCGGATCCCGATGCTGGCCGAGGTGCCCGCGTTGTAGCGGCCCGAGACCTCGACCTCGACCTTCACGATCTTGTGGCCGGAGGGCAGCGTGAAGCTCGCGAGGTCGTTTGCGGTGAGCGCGGTGGTGTTGCCGCTGGTCGAGTTGGTCGCGTACTGGCAGGTGCTCGAGTTGCAGTCGTCGCAGGTCTCGGCGCCCGCGGCGTACGACTCGTTCGTCCACGGCACGGTGTTCGACGGGCTCGAGGTCTCGGGAACGCTGGTCGCCCACAGGGTGTGGCGGGTGGCGGTTCCCGCCATGGCGAGGGCGGCCGCCGCGTTGATGCGGCCGTAGCCGAAGAGGTCGTCCGGACCCGCGGCGCCGAGGTCGACCGCCGAGGCGCGCAGGATCGACTCGACCTGGGCGGGGCTGAGCGCGGGATTGCGCGAGAGGATGAGGCCGCACAGGCCCGCCACGATCGGCGTCGAGAAGCTGGTGCCGTCCGCCGCGCCGTACGACGAGTTGCTGCCGGCCATGGTCGAGTAGATTCCGACGCCGGGAGCGACGAAATCGAGGCGCTGGCCTCTGCCCGACCAGCTGGTCAGGTTGTCGGCGCCGTCGCTTGCCCCGACGATGATCACATTGTCGGCACGCGTGCCCGAGTGGACCTCGGCGTAGTTGCCCGCCGCCCACACGAGCAGGCTGCCCTTCGAACGCAGGTAGGCGCCCGTCGATTCGACCGCGGGGTCGGACACGCCCGAGTAGCTGACGCTCACGACCCTGTCGCCCGCATCGCACGCGGTTCGCGCGGCGGCGGTCAGCGTCGAGATGTTCGAACCGCCGCCGCTATCGTCGCTCACGCGCACGGGACGGTACGAGATCGTCCAGCCCATGCCCGACACGCCCGTCGTATTGTTGCCGCGCGCGGAGACAAGGCCCGTCGTCATGGTGCCGTGGCCGTTGATGTCGGCGATCTGGCCGCCCGCGCTTTCCCAGCTGCGGGTGACCGCGTTGAAGCCCTCGCGGTTCAGGCCGCTGAGGTCGGCGTGCGAGGTGCGCACGCCTGTGTCGAGCACGGCGACCGTGATGGCAGTGCTGCCGGTCGAGTAGTTCCACGCGGTGCACGAGCCGAGCTTCTGGTGATGCCACTGCGAGGCGAAGTTCGCGTCGTTCGGACAGCCGATCGGGAACACCACCCAGTCGGGCTGCGCGTACTCGAAGTTGCCCGAGTCCATCAGGCGCTTGTGGAAGCCACGCTCGTCCTCGCCCGCGGGCAGCGCGACGATGTACTCGTCGGTCTCGGGGATGTACTCGTAGATCGCCAGGCGCTCGAGCGCGTCGATCGCGGCGTCGGAGCGCGCGCGCTGCTCGCGCATGTCCATGCCGCGCGCGTGGGCCTTCGCGAGGTCGAGCGGGCGGACGATCATGTAGCCGCTGTACTCGCGGACGCCTGCGATCTCGCGCAGGCCGTCTTTCGCCTCCTGCAGCTCGTCGAACGGCTTGCCGGGCGCGAGGCCCGCCTGCTGCACGCTCGACGAAAGCGACAGGGTTCCGACGAAAATCGATCCGATCAGGGTTCCAAGGGGTGCCATTGCGGTCCTCGCCTTCTTCTCTGGGTTCCTTCACCTCGGGCAGGCATGGCGGAGGTCACGCGACCGTCGCCACTCTCGTTCACGAGGTGAAGCGACGGGCGAGGGAGATCCTGCAAGGAAACACGCGGCGCAGACGACAGCCACGCAAACGACAGCCGTGCTGCCGACCGTGGAGTCTTCCGGTCGGCAGGCACGGCTGCGCTCCCAAGGTTGCCTGTCGGGACGGCGCGGGACGCGCTATCCCCAGTTGCCGAGAAGCGTGGCGAGATCGGCGCCGTCCACCACGCCGTCGGCGTTGAGGTCGGCCGCGCCGCCCGCCTGGCCCCACGCGGAGAGGAGCGCGGCGAGGTCGGCGCCGTTCACGACGCCGTTGCAGTCGATGTCGCCCGGCGTGCAGCGCGGGCGCACCACGCTCGGAAGCACCTGCGCCTTTGCGGACACGCCACCGTTGAAGCCGAGCGCGCCCGTCAGGTTGAGCGCGAGCAGGTCGGCGCCGGGCGTGGCGTCGAGCTCCTCGGCCACCACGATCTTGGGCGCGCCGTCGACCGCGATGTCGGCGTCGGGCGCAAGCACCAGCACGCCGTTCGCGCGGTCATTGCGGATGATCTTGATCACGCGCGGCGCATCGGGGGCGGTCGTGGCGCGCGCGGTGAGCGCGATGTCGAGGTCGGGCGCATCGCCGGGCGCCGTGTCGAGGTCGAAGTCGCCCACCACGATCGACGCAGGCGCGCCGCCCGTGGGCAGGGTCACGGCGGGCGCGAAGGTCGCCGCGGTTCCCGCGGTACGGTTGAGCAGCACGCTCACCGAATTGCTGAGGCCATTCACCGTGGTGATGTCCACGAGACCGTCGCCATCGAGGTCTGCCGCCGCCGTGCCGATCGGATCCTCGCCCACCGCCAGCGTGATCGGGTCGTCGAAGCCGGGCACCGCGCCCGACTTCGGATCCGACGGCTGGCGCATGTACACCGACACGGTGCCGTCGCCCGAGTTCGCCGCCACGAGGTCGAAGAAGCGGTTGTTGTCGATGTCGACGCCGCGCACGCCCGTGGGGAACAGGCCGCCGGGCAGCGTGAAGATCGGGAATGCGTACGGAAGCCCGCTGCCCGGGTTGTAGAAGATGCCGATCGCCCCGCTGCCCTTCAGGCTGACCGCGAAGTCGAGCACGCCCGCCAGCGTCGGGTCCTCTGAGAAGATCGGCACCGCGTCGATCGAGCTCGGCTGCGAGCCCGCGCCCGTCGACACTGCGCCCGCCGACGCGAAGTTGCCCGCGCCGTCGTTGTGCAGCACCTGCAGCGTGTTGCTG
>JBJTOV010000230.1:0-4458 GCA_046074745.1 Planctomycetota bacterium
TCCGCCTGAGCGTTCCCGCCGCCACGCGCTGCACGATGGAGGCCCACAAGAAGGGCGTCTCCCTCGTGCTCTCCACGCTCCGCGAGCACGCGGAACTGGTCGCGGAGCAGCTGACTTCGCTCAGGCTCACCGTGACGATCGAGCGCGTGAACTGATCCTGCCGGTCGGCGATGGATCTCACCAGCGGCTTCCGCGCACCCACGGCGTTATTCGGACCTTTCCAAGACGCGCTCTCAACCGGGCGCGTCTTGTTGCCTCGGTTCGCGACGGCTGAGTCTTTGAAGCCTCCTCAATGCTCGGTTTCGACCACGGATCGCTCGGCTTGCTGAGCGCAGGCACCGTCTCCGAGACCAGGAACCGACTGCGCGCACGGACACCTTGGCCATCCCGCCGCGCAGGGGTTGCACCCCCTCCCGAGGGAACTTTGCAATTGGATCGGTTTGTTTGGTTTGGTCCGAAGATTCCGTTTGGAAGGTCCGAGAGAGGGGGTACGGTCGGGCGTTGGTGCGCGGTGCCCGAATCCCGTGTTCGGGTCGTCGTGTTCGCGCTCAAACCCCGTCGATCGCGACGGAATCCGTAGTCCCCGGCGGCATGGCAGCAGTGGCCGTTCCGCACTTTCCACCAACTCGGCGCGTGCCGAGGTCTCAAGGAGCGAAGCAATGAAGATCTGTTTCGGTACGAACCTGGTTGCCGCCGGCCTGCTGGCCGTTGGCAGCGCGTCGACCGCCCTCGGCCAGGTTGCTGGCGACGAGTGCACGAACGCCATCACCGCGATCGTCGGCACCAACGCCGGCTACACCACCGTCACCGCCACCCCGAGCGCCAACCCGCCCGCCGACGAGACCTGCACCTACCTCGACTGGGGCGCGTCCAAGGACCTGTGGTTCCGCTTCGACGCCACTGGCGCCGGTCTGATGGACCTCGACTTCTGCCAGTCGGGCTACGACACCTCGATCGTGGTCTACCGCGGTTCGTGCGCGTCGCTGACCCGCATCGCATGTGACGATGATTCGTGCGCGGGCGGCAGCGACTTCCAGTCGCGCAAGACTGGCATCTCGATCACGGGCGCAGGCCCCGTCTTCATCCGCGTCGGCGGCTGGAACGCGGCGTCGGGCACCGTGTCGTTCAACCTCGCCTTCTCGCCCGCCTCGGCCGGCTGCGCTGGCGCAACGGGCAACTGCGGCTCGGCGCACGGCGCCCCCGGCTGCAACGACCCCGTCTGCTGCACCAATGTGTGCAACGCCAACCCGCTCTGCTGCGACATCGGCTGGGATGCGAACTGCGTGCAGACCGCTGTCGCCGTGTGCGGCATCTTCGTCTACACCTGCAACCAGGGAACGCCGGCCAACGACTGCGCGACCAACGCGACCCTCGTGACCGCGAGCGGCAACTACCCGTTCTCGTCGGTCGGTGCCAACACCGACGGTCCGAACCACCCGGGTGCGACCTGCAACTCGGGCAGCACTCTCTTCGCGGAAGATGTCTGGTGGCGCGTCCAGGCTCCGGCCAACGGCGTGCTCCAGCTTTCGACCTGCGGCGCGTGCACCTATGACAACAAGCTCGCGGTCTACAACATGGGTACCAACCCCGCCGCGTACGACTACAACACCCTGAACACCACGCTCATCGGCTGCAACGACGACGGTGCGAGCGGCGCGTGCTACATCACGGGAACGCAGACCCCGTATGCGTCGGCGATGAATGTCGCAGTGAACGCGGGCAACTGGTACCTGATCCGCACGGGCTCGTACGCCGCGGGCGACGAGGGCTCGGGCACCCTGACCATCACGCTTCCGACGCCCTGCACGCTCCCGTCCGCTTCGGGCAACGAGGGCGAGACCTGCGGCAGCGACACCAACGGCGGCTGCAACGCCACCACGGGCACCCCGGCGACGCCGATCACCCTCGGCGCCAAGATCGCGGGCAACTTCTGGGCCAACGGCGGCAACCGCGACACCGACTGGTACTCGCTCTCGCTCGCCGGCGCGACCACTGTGACCGTGAACCTGTACGCGAATGTCCTGAGCACCGCGTTCATCGTCACGGGTGACTGCTCGGCGGTCGTCAGCTCGACCACCTTCGGCTGCCCGTCGACCAACGCGCCGATCTGCCTCCCCGCCGGCAACTACTTCGTCGCCGTCCTCACCGACGCGTTCGAAGGCGCCGCCTGCGGCAGCGGTAGCATCAACAACTATGTGATCGAGGTCACGGGTACCCCCGCGTCCTGCCCGCCGTCGAGCGACACCTGCGACAACGCGGGTCCGAACACCACCACCCAGAGCAACGATCCGACCCTGACGGTTGGCGGCGTGGCCTGCGGTGCGGCTGGCATCACGACCCCGAACTCGTATGCCCGTTCGTTCTCCGGTCTGACCGGCGGCGAGCTGCGCTGCGTCGAGGTCGGCTACTCGAACAGCGGTAGCCCGATTCCGGTCAGCATCATCGTCTGCCGCGACACCGACGGCGGCGCGCCCTCGGCGATCGGTACGGACCTCGTCGAGCTTGCTCGCCGCGACTTCGTGCCCTTCACCGGCTTCGGCTTCGTCACCGCGAAGTTCGACGAGCCGATCTGCCTCGACGGCAACACCAGCCGGATCGTGGTCGTGATCGACATCGCCGACTCGAACGACGGCTTCGCGACCTACGCAGGCAACGAGGCCGGCGCCACGGCCCCGACCTACATCCTGTCGACGGCGTGCGGCATCAACACCTTCACCGATGTCGCCTCGATCGGCTTCGGCAACCTGCAGTGGGTCGTCAACATCAACGGCGACTATTCGGGCTGCGCGTCGAACTGCCCGACCGACCTGAACGGTGACGGCGTCACCAATGCGGCGGACCTTGCGGTCCTCCTCGGCGGCTGGAACGCCGGCGGCGCCACCGACCTCAACGGCGACGGCACCACCAACGCGGCGGACCTTGCGGTCCTCCTCGGTGGCTGGGGCACCTGCCAGTGATGCGAGTGTGATCCTCCCCCGGCTTCTCGGAGCCGGGACTGAAACCAACCGCCCCCTCGGCTCGGGCCGAGGGGGCGGTGTTTTTGCCTTGCAGCGTCCTGCGGGGCGATTCTCGCGCCGCATCGACAGCGGCGCCGCGATTCGGAATACCCTTTCGGCCCCGAGGGCGCCGTGGCGGCGCCCCGTCCATGGAGAGCGCGCGTGCGGACCTTTCTGATCGTGATCGCGGTGGTGCTTGGCGTGGCCGTCACGGGCCTGGTGGTCGCTGGTCCGTCGGCGCTCAAGGTCATGCCGAGCTTCGGCGCGACCGACGAGGCGTCGGCCGTGCGCATCGCCACCGTCGCGAAGCGCGAGCTGGTCGAGACCGTTTCGGCGCCCGGCGAGCTCGACCCCGAGACCAAGGTCGATGTGTCGGCCGAGGTCAGCGCGCGCATTCTCGAGCTGCCGTTCCGCGAGGGCGCGACGGTGCGCAAGGGCGAGATGATCGTGAAGCTCGACGACCGCGACCTGCAGGCTTCGCTGCAGGCGCAGCTTGCGCGTCGTGACGCGGAGCGCTTCCGTCTGCGCAGCGAGCAGGAGCGCCTTGCCAGCCCGACCGCGCAGCTCGCGAACGCGAAGGCCGCGCTCGAGCGCCAGGAATCGCTCTTCAAGACGGGCGATGTCAGCCGCGCGCAGCTCGACGACGCGATCGCGCGCGTCCGCGACCTCGAGGCCCTGATCGCCTCGGCGAAGGAAGGGCTATCGGTGATCGAGTCGTCGCTCGCCGCGGCCGAGGCCGACATCGAGCGCGCGCGCGAGCTCCTGAAGAAGACGACCATCGTGGCCCCGATCGACGGGCAGATCACCGAGCTCAACGCCGAGCGCGGCGAGCTGGTCGTGGTCGGCACCATGAACAACGCGGGCACCAAGATCCTGACCATCGCCGACCTCGCGACGGTGCGCCTGAAGGCGAAGGTGGCCGAGAGCGATGTGGCGCGGGTGGCGCCCGGCCAGGACGCGGTGGTGCGCGTGAACGCCTACCGCGGCCGCGAGTTCAAGGGCATGGTGGCGCGCGTGGCGCTGTCGCGCGGCACCGAGCAGTCTTTCGGCTCGGTCGGCGGCGGCGGCGGCGCGGGCGGCGGGCAGGGCGGCTGGTTCAAGTGCGAGGTCGACCTCGACCTCGCCGACGGCGAAACGCTGCTCGCGGGCCTTGCTGCGAATGTCGATGTCGTGGTCGCGCGCTCCGAGGGCCTGCTCGTGCCGAGCCAGTCGCTGATGGAGCGCAAGCTCGACGACATTCCCGCGGCGCTCGTCGACCACCCGCTCGTCGACAAGGTGCGTCGCAAGGCCACGGTGGTGTTCCTGATGGTCGACGGCAAGGCCGTGCTCACGCCCGTGCGCACGGGCGCGTCGAACCTGTCCGACACCATGATCCTCGAGGGCGTGTCCGCGGGCGATGTGGTGGTGACGGGGCCGTACCGCGTGCTCGAGCGCCTGAAGGACGGCGAGGCGATCCGCGAGG
>JBJTOV010000231.1:0-4405 GCA_046074745.1 Planctomycetota bacterium
GCATGCCCCTGAGGTGGGGCGGATCCCCTGACGCGAGACCATTTCTGTGACACGAGGCCGTGAGACGAGGCCGTGACACGAGGCCGTGAGACGAGGCCATACCCATTGGGTAAGGCCCGGCTCCGAGCACTCCATCGCAAATCGCCACGGGGCGGGAACGCAAGCGCGTCCCGCCCCGTGGCTTTCCCCGACATTTCCCCCAGCGGGTTTCGGACGCCGCCACCACTCGCAGAGCGTGGCGCCGGCCGCGTCGGGGCGCCCGTTCCGCGGTCAGCGGACGGGACGGTCTTCGCGCATCGCGCGCCCAGCGGCGCTCGACCGCATGGCCTCGGACAGAACGCGCGGCTCGTTGCGGGTGCCGACGAGAAGGTGCAGCGCCTGGTCGCCGCTTCCCGCAAGCACCGAGCCCTCGATCGACGGGTGCTCGAGGAGCCAGCCGCGGCCCTGCGCGACCACGGGGCGCTCGCGCCACTCTCCCGCGGCGAGATCGCGCACGATGCTGCGCGCCGCCGATTCGACCTGCCCGTGCGCGCCGCCGCCGGCATCGCCGGCCGCCGGGTCTGCACGCACGCCGCGGCGCGACAGGTGCAGCCAGCTCGCGAGCGCCGAGTCGCGCAGGTCGCCGTAGAGCTTCGCGAACCACTGCGGATCGGCGAACACATCGCCCGCCAGGAACTCGCCCTTGAAGAAGACGAGCATGCCGCTCGCGTCGCACGCGGCCTTGTCGGCCTCGGCGAAATCGATGGGGGCGTCGGCGGGCTCGGCGGCGCCCTGTGGAGGCCGCGCGGCAGCCGCCTGCTCGGCCGCGATCAGCTGCTCGCGCGCGAAGGCGATCTCCTCCATCAGGAACGAGAGCCGCTGCGAAAGGTGCTCGGCGCGCGTGGGCGCGGTGCTGTGCATGCCGCGGGCAAGCGCGCGGCCGATGCGCGCGACTTCCTCGGTGAGCCGCACGAGCTCGAGGCGCATCATCGAGACATGCTCGTCCTCGGTGTTGCGCGGCACGGCGAGCCGACGCGACTTCACCGCCTCGAGCGACTGAAGCATGTCGCTGCTCGGGCTGGCGACCCCGAACGCCGACTGCATGTCGGCGATCGAGCTCCACACGCGGCCCTGGTTCGCCGCGTGCGACGCGCGCTCGCGGCGCGACATGTGCACATCGCGCATCTTCGCGCTGCGCACGAAGATCGGCTCCACGCCTGCATGGTGGAAGCGGCTGCGCGGGCTGCCGCTCCAGCGACCCTGCTCGACGCAGGTCACGGGGATCTCGGCGCTCTTGCCCGCCTCGATCAGGATGTCGGTGTTGATGCCGCGGTTCTGCTTGCCGCCGCGCAGCACCTGCCCGGCGATGATCAGGATGTCGGTCTTCGAGCGGTTGTGGGCGCGCAGGGTGGGCACCGATCCGCTCAGCGAGGTCTCCTCGACCTCGAGGTGCGGGGCGGCGTTTCCGTCGTCGCCATTGCCATCACCGACGCTGTCGCTCTCGTCCGCCTCGTGTCCCGTGGCGCCCAGCCCGAACAGGTGGGCGGGCGGGGTGGCGGCGTTGCCCGAGCCGCGCAGGAAGGCGAAGGTGAGGCCGGGGGTCGGCTCGATCAGGCGGAGGGAGTCCTGATTCAGATCAGAAGTGAGAATGTCGAGACGGAATGGGGCGGTCGCAAGCATTTGCCGATATCCTTTCCCGCCATGGGGCGGAAACTGCGAGTGGTTCCAAGCGCGGGCCGATCTCCCGCTTGGCTGAGAGCAATGTAATCACAAATCCAAACTGAGTCAAACGGATTTGTGGCAATTCAGAGAAATGAATGTATCATCCCGTGGCTTCGGACGATCCGTCCGGTGGACGGAACGGCGCGAGGCCATGAAAGGGCAAGCGAAAGGGCAAGCGAAAGGTCGAACGGACCGGAAGCGCGGGCCTCCCCAGCCTCGCTCCCCATCCTCGCTCCCCATCCTCGCTCTCCATCCTCGCTCCCCATCCTCGCTCCCCAGCCTCGCTCTCCCGGCCTTCCTCCCGAGCACCACCGATGGGCTTCCCACGAACCACCCTCGACATCTTCCCGATCGCGTTCGTCCTGACCTCCGATGGCAGGGTGGAGACGCTCGGTGGCTTCGATTTCAGCGCGGACGAGCTGGTGAATCACCGCAATCTGCGCCTCGAGGTGGCGGCCCGCGGACTGCGGACCGTCGCGGGCGTGCTCGAACTCGAGCTGCGCCGTCGCGTGTCGGGCCGTTTCCATGAGCTGCAGGGGCTTTCGTTCACCACCCGATTGCGTCCGCTGATGCCGCGGCTTCGGGCGGGTGGCGGTCTTGCGCTACCCATCTGGACCGTCGCGCGGGTCGACCGCATGCACGGCGAGCCCGCGGAGTGGGAGCACATGGCCTCCCGCCATCCCCACGGGTTCGGTGCGCTCGCGCGGGTCGCAGGCATGCTGCAGGATGCGTCGGTCGAGACCGAGGCCGAGTCGGAGTTCCGCCGCACGATCGCGGCCGATCCGCTGGCCTGCCGCATGGTGGGCGACGACGCGCGGCTGCGCACGCTCGCGGCCGACGAACTGGCGCAGGGCGCGTCGCCAAGCGACCTCCCGGCCGTGTTCGCCATCCTGCCCGAGTGCTTCACGATCGACGAACTGCGATTGGCGCTCGGACGGATGTCGCGCACGCCCGTCGAGGAGATCGAGTCGTCGAGCAACTTCCGCCGCAGGCTGCACGACTTGATCGGCATGAAGGTGCTGCGTTCGGTGGGCGAGGCAGGGCGGTCGTGGCTGCGCGTGCAGGGCGCGAGCGACGAGGACGCGGCGCGCCCGGGCCGAAAGCCGCTTCTCTACACCTTCGACCCCGAGCGGTGGCGCTCGTGGCTGCTCGAGCGCGCGGGCGGCGACGAGGGCATGCGCCGCCGCGAATCGGCCATGCTGATGCAGCGCATCTCGACCGAGGAGCGGCTCGAGGAAGGGCTTCCGATGAGCGTGCTCGAGCGGGTGCAGCCGATGCAGCCGATCCGGCGGGTGGCGTCGGTCGATCCGTCGGTGTCCGACGCGGGCGAGGCGCGCAAGCGTCGCGCGGCGCGGTTCGACCCGACGCTCGCGAACAGGATCGATGCGGTTCCGCCGATCGATGCGCGCGTGGTTCGCGACGCGCCGAGTGGGGATCGCGACGCGCCGCGCGTGGCTCGCGACGCGCCGCGTGGGGACCTTCGCCAACCGCCTTCCGACGCGCTGCGCGCGCAGCTTGGTGACGCAGAGGCGCGGCTCGCGCGCATGTACGCGGAGCTCGAACGCGAGCGGCAGTCGCTTGCCGATGTGCTGCGCCAGGTGCGCGAGGCGCATGCGGGCGGTGGCGCCGATGCCGCGCGCTCCGACGCGGGCCCCGAGCGGCGATAGGCTGCCCGCGCGCGCGGCCTGCGCGCCCGAAGGAGCGACGATGGCGATGGCTTCCTGCGTGCGAAAGTACCGCGTGGCTGCGTGCATGCTTCCTGCATGGCTCGTTGCCGCAGGCTGCGTGGTGCGCAATCCCGTGGTCACGCGGCCGCCGCCCGTCGGCAGGGAGCTCGTCGAGCTCGACCGCGCGCGCGCGGAGGGGCTTCTCAGCGACGAGGAGTACGGCGTGTTCCGCGCACGGCTGCTTGCGGCATTGGCGCGGCTCGACGCAGAGGCGATCGACTCGCGAACGGGCGAGGCGCGGTTCGAGCTCGAGCGCACGCAGGGGGGTGCGCGATGAGCGCGCCGCCTCGCGGATGTGCGGTCGCCGTCGCGGCCGCGCTGCTCGGCGGTTGCACCCTGCGCGTGGCGGTGGTGCGCGAGCGACCGACGGCGGGCGAGGCGCTGCGTCGGTGCGAGGAGCTCCGTCGGAGCAGCTCGATCGATGCCGAGGCCGCGGCCGAGATCCGCGCCATGATCCTGCGCGAGGGCCCCGCGCTCGGCGCGGGCGCGCGGTTCGACCTCGACGGGTTCGTGTGGGGCGATGGCGGCATCACCGAACCCAGGTTCGTGCAGGAAGGGCCTGCGCTTTACGCCACGCCAGCGGCGGAGCGCGAGTGGATCGACCGCGCGATGCGCGCGGAGCTCGTCACGGCGGCGGAGCGCGAGGCCGTGCAGGCCGCGGTCGAGCGCCAGCGTCGGCGCCCTGTGGTGCGGATGCGCGAGGATCCGGCCGAGCGCGAGCGGACAGCGGATCCGATCGAGGCCTTCCGATGGATGCGCGCGTGGCGCGACGCCGATGTGTGGATGGCGCCGGGCGCGATGTCGACGGCCGCGGCCCGAGCGGCGGATGCGCGGGTCAGCGCGATGATTTCGGGGGCACGGGATCGGTAACGCGCGGACCGAGGTGCGGCGCGGGGCTTCGGAAGATTTTTTCCGCGCGGAAAAAGTATGAAGAAGGCGGGGGTCGGTCGGGGTCGCGGTACCTTCGGGGCATGAAC
>JBJTOV010000232.1:0-7033 GCA_046074745.1 Planctomycetota bacterium
GGGGGGAAGGGCCTGGCGTGGCGCATCGAAGGAGGGAAGGTGGGGATTGGGGCGTGCTCAGACCCGCTCGGGGGTGGCCCGCCGCGCGTCCTGCTGCTCGTCTCGGCCGAGCCGTTTCTCGCGGCGGGGCGCGGCGGCTACCTCGACGAACTGCTGCTCCGGCAGGGCTTGTCGAATGCGCTCGAGCGCGAGGGCTACATCGAACTCGGCGCCGAGGCGGTGCTCGCGCTCGAGCCCGCCTGCATCGTGGCCGTGTGCGAGACCGAAACGGGCGCCGCGCGCGCGCTCGAACTTCTCGGGGCGCTGCCGTGGAAGAGCGGCGCCGCGCCGCGCATCTCGGCGCGCGCGGTTCCCGAGCTTCTGTCGCCAAGCCTGGTCGCGGTCGAGCGCGCGGAAGTCCTGCGCGAACTCGCGGGTTTCTCGGGAGTTTCCGGAGCCGCCCCATGAAGGCGCGCGGATTCGGGCTGCTCCTTCTTGCGCTGAGTGCGGGCGCGCTGCTGCGGGTCCTGATCGGGCCCGCGGCCGATGGCGCGGGTGCGCGGCTCGAGTTCGCGTGGCCCGCGGCCGAAATCCTGCCGCTGCGCGCGACCTCGGCGCTGTCGGCGACGCTCGTCGGCGCGGCGCTCGGTCTCTCGGGGCTTGCGCTCCAGTCGCTTCTGCGCAATCCGCTTGCGTCGCCCTTCGTGCTCGGCGTGTCGGGCGGCGCGGGCTTCGGCGTGGCCTGCGTGCTGGTCGCGGGGTACCTGCTGGGCGCGAACGCGGGCTTTCAGGGCGAAACCGCGGGCGCCGTGCTCGGCTCGGCGCTTGCGCTCGCGGTGGTGTCGCGCTTCGGCCGCACGGGCGAAGGGCACGACCCGACCACGCTTGTCCTGGCGGGCGTGATCATGGCGGCGATCTTCGGCGCAGGCACCACGCTGTGCGAGCAGATGGTTCCGTTCGGGCTGCGCGGCGACCTCTCCTCGTGGATGGCGGGGCGGCTGCCCGAGATTCCGGGCAGGCTCGAGCTTGGCGTGGTGGCGTGCGCGGTGCTCGCCGCGATGTGCGCGCTCGGAGTCAGCGCGCGCGCGCTCGATGTCGCCATGCTTTCCGACGACGAGGCGCGCTCGTCAGGCGTCAGGTTGGTTCCGCTGCGGCGCACGCTGTTCTGGACGGGCGGCGCGCTCGCGGGCGTGGCGGTCGCCTATGCGGGCCCGATCGGATTCGTCGGGCTGATCGCACCGCACCTTGCGCGGCGCCTGGTCGGGCCGCACCACGCGGCGCTGGTGCCCGCGTCGGCGGTCGCGGGCGGCGCGATTCTGGTCGTGGCCGACGCCGTGCGCCAGATGCTCGATGTCGGCACGGGGCGGCTTCCCGTCGGAGTGCTCACCGCGATCGCGGGCGGGCCTGTCTTCCTCTGGCTTCTGCGGAGGCGCGCATGGAGCCTGTAGCCGCTTCCTCGCCGTCGCCTGCGCTGGTGCTTCCGCCGGGGTTCGACCCAGGCGTGCTGCTGTCGGGGCGCGAACTCTCGCGCACGCACGGTTCGGTCACCGCGCTCTTCGCGACATCGCTCGATGTCCGCAAGGGCGAGATCGTGGCGATCGTCGGGCCAAACGGCTGCGGCAAGAGCACGCTGCTGCGCGCGCTTGCGGGCATCGCGCGCGGCGAGGGCGCAGGGGGCTCGGTGCTGCACGGCGTCAGGCCGCTTTCCGAGTCTGCGGCCGCGAGGGTGCGGGCCTTCGTGCCGCAGCGACCAGAGATGCCGGTCGAGTTCACCGCGCGCGAGGTGGTTCGGCTTGGGCGCTTCGCGCGTGGGTCCGACGAGCAGGCGGTGACCCGTGCGCTTCTTGCGGTCGGCCTCGGGGCTCGGGCAGAGCTGCGGGTCGACAGGCTTTCGGGCGGCGAGCGGCAGCGGGTGGCGGTGGCGCGCGCGCTGGCCCAGATCGACGGCGAGGAGAAGGGTGTGCTCCTCCTCGACGAGCCGTTCAGCGGCATCGACCCCGCCGAGGTGGCGCGCATCGTGCAGGCGCTGCGTGCGCTCGCGCGGACGGGCGCCGTGGTGCTGTCGCTCCATGAGCCGGGGCTTGCGCGCGCGGTCGCCTCCCACGCGGTCGTGATGCGGGGTGGCCGCGTGGTGGCGGCGGGGGGGCGCGTCGGAGACGCTGACGCCCGCCGCGCTCACCGAGGCCTACGGACACCCGATCATCGAGTCGACGGGGTGGCTTGTTCCCGCGCTGCCTCCGAGCCGATAGACTGCGCGCATGAACAGCCTGATCTGGCTCATCGCGATCTTTGCCGTGCAGGCGATCATCGCCGGCCTTGCCAAGAAGGCGCAGCAGAAGCAGGAAGCGGAGCGTCAGGCGCGCGCGCGGTCTGGTCAGCCTGGTCAGCCCGGTCAGTCTTCGACGACTGCGCGGCCCGCCGCGTCCACCGCGTCCGATGATCCGATCGAGGTCGCGCGCCGCGAGATCGAAGCCGAGATCGCATCGGTCAGGACCGACATCCAGCGCGACCTCGACACCGCTCGCCGCCCGATCGACGCGCAGGTCGCGGCGCCGCAGCAGCCGCGGATCGTGCGCGCGCCCGTGTCGAACACGGTCAACCCCGCCGTTCCCACGCGGCCCGTGGTCACGGTGGCGCGCGCGCCGCAGACGGCCGCCAAGCCAAGGGTGCTCGCCCGGGGCGGAGCGCAGCCGCAGCAGCCCGCCAGTCGCCCGAAGGTGATCGCCCGCGCCAGCACGCCGAAGCCCGCCGCCGCGACGCAGCGGATCGCGGTGCAGCCCTCGGCCCCCGTGCGCGAGGAGGCCGCCGCGATGGCGAGCCGCGCGCGCGTCGCCGCTTCGATCGAGGCTGTGCGGGCGGCGGAGCGCAAGGTTGACTCGGCGATCGTGACCAAGGCGCCCGCGGCGGCGCAGCTCGGTCGACCGGCCGTTGCGATCACGCCCGCGTCGATCACGGCCGCCATGCGCAACCCCGCGCGGATTCGCGAGGCGTTCGTGATCGCCGAGGTCCTGCAGGGCCCGCGGTCGATGCGGGCCTTCTGACCGCTCCGCAGCGCTTCCCGCGCCGCGCGGGCGCCTCCAGACCATCTCCAACGGCCGATCCGCCCGCTTCTCGGCGGGTTCTTGGCCGATCAGACGCGATCCCGCACGCTTCGTCGCGATTGTGGTATCTTCCCCCGACTCGCGGCTCGGCCGCACTACCACCATGATCGACATTCGAAAGCTCAAGGAACTCGTCCGCCTGATGGTCGACAACGACCTCACCGAACTCGACATCCGCGACGAGCAGGAGACCGTTACGGTCAAGCGCCCCGGAATCCACGCGGTTCCGCAGGTGATCATGCCCGCGCAGGCCCCCGTGATGGCCGCGCCCGCGCCTGCTCAGGCGGCTCCGGCGGCCGCTGCCGCCGCCGCGGCGCCCGCCGCCCCCGCCAAGGAGACGCTGCCCGCCATCGAAAGCCCGATGGTCGGCACCTTCTACGCGGCCCCAGGCCCCGACAAGGCGGCCTTCGTCGCCGTTGGCGCCAAGGTCGGCCCCGACACCACGGTGTGCCTGATCGAGGCCATGAAGATCTTCAACGAGATCAAGGCCGAGACCTCGGGAACCGTCGAGGAAGTCCTGGTCAAGAGCGGACAGCCCGTGGAGTTCGGGCAGCCGCTCTTCCGCATCCGTCCGAACTGACCGCGTCCGCGCATTCCGCACGCATGCCGCGGCCGCATTGCCGGCCGTGGCGTGAACCATCGAGCGCTCCATGTTCAAGCGAATCCTGATTGCGAACCGCGGCGAGATCGCGCTGCGCGTCATCCGTGCCTGCAAGAGCCTCGGCATCGAGACCGTGTGCGTGTACTCGACCGCCGACGCGGGCGCCCCGTGGATCGAGCACGCCGACGCCGCCGTGTGCATCGGCCCCGGCCCGAGCCCGCAGAGCTACCTGCGCATCGACCGCATCATCGCGGCCGCCGAGGTCACCCACGCCGACGCGGTCCACCCGGGCTACGGCTTCCTCTCCGAGAACGCCCACTTCGCCGAGGTGTGCCGCGACTCGGGCTTCGCCTTCATCGGCCCGTCGCCCGAGGCGATGGCGCTGCTCGGCGACAAGGTGAGCTGCAAGAAGATGGCGCGCAAGGTCGGCACGCCCGTCTTCCCGGGCACCGAGGACGCGATCGAGGACATCGACGAGGCCGTCAAGGTCGCCGCCGAGATCGGCTACCCCGTGATCGTGAAGGCCGCGGCGGGTGGCGGCGGGCGCGGCATGCGCATCGCCCGCGACGAGGCGCAGCTGCGCGCGGGCATCGAGAGCGCCCGCCAGGAGGCCGCCGCCGCGTTCGGCAACGGCAGCGTGTACATCGAGAAGTTCCTCGAGAACGCGCGCCACTTCGAGGTGCAGACGATCGGCGACCAGCACGGCAACGCCGTGCACCTCTTCGTGCGCGACTGCTCGAGCCAGCGCCGCCACCAGAAGCTGATCGAGGAGGCGCCGAGCCCCGGCATCGACCCGAAGAAGCGCGACAAGGTGTGCGAGAGCGCCGCCGCGCTGATCGCGAGCGCGAAGTACTCGGGCGCCGCGACCGTCGAGTTCCTGATGGACGCGAAGCAGAACTTCTACATGCTCGAGGTCAACACCCGCGTGCAGGTCGAGCACCCCGTGACCGAGATGATCACGGGCGTCGACATCGTGCGCGAGATGATCAGCGTGTCGGCGGGCAACCCGCTGTCGGTGAAGCAGCAGGACATCAAGGTGAGCGGGCACGCGATCGAGTGCCGCATCAACGCCGAGGATCCCGACCGCGGCTTCATGCCGCAGGCGGGCCTGATCGAGAAGTTCGTGGCGCCAGGCGGCCCTGGAGTGCGCCTCGACACGCATGCGCGCCCCGGCTACCGCATCCCGCCGAACTACGACTCGATGATCGGCAAGCTCATCGTGCACGGCCCGACGCGCGCCATCGCGATCGCGCGCATGAAGGTCGCGCTCGACGAGTTCCGCATTGGCCCCGTGAAGACCACCATCCCGCTCCACCGCAGGCTGATGGACAACCCCGACTTCAACAACGCGACCTTCGACATCCACTATGTCGAGCGCCTGCTGAAGGCCGAAGAGGCCGCGAAGGCCGGGTCGAAGGGATGAGCCCCGCCGACGACCGCGTCAGCCTCGAGGACATCGTGGCCGCGCGGGCGCGCATCGCGGGCGGCGTGGAGCGCACTCCGTGCGTGCACTCGCCGATGCTCTCGCGCATCACGGGTTGCGATGTGTGGGTGAAGCTCGAGTTCCAGCAGAAGACGGGCAGCTTCAAGGAGCGTGGCGCGCGCAATGCGCTGCTGCAGCTGCCGCCCGACGCGCGCGCGAAGGGCGTGGTGGCGGCGAGCGCGGGAAACCATGCGCTTGCGCTCGCATGGCACGGCCGCGACCTCGGGATTCCCGTCACCGTCGTGATGCCGCGCGTGGCGCCGCTCGTCAAGCAGGCGCGCTGCCGCGAGCTCGGGGCGCGCGTCCTGATTCACGGCGCGAACATCGCCGAGGCGAAGGACCTTGCCGACACGAAGGTCGCCGAGGAAGGCCTGACCTATGTGCACGGCTTCAACGACGCCGCGATCATTGCGGGCGCGGGCACCGTGGCGCTCGAGGTGCTCGAGGAGGTGCGCGAGGTCGACGCCGTGGTGGTGCCCGTTGGCGGCGGCGGCCTGATCGCGGGCGTGGGCGTGGTGCTGAAGGCGATGCGCCCGCAGGCGCGGCTGATCGGCGTCGAGCCCGAGCGCGCGGCCAGCTTCGTTGAGGCGATGAAGGGCGGTTCGCCCACGCGGATCACCATGTCGCCGACGCTTGCCGACGGTCTGGCGGTGCCCGAGGTCGGGGCGCGCGCGTTCCGCATCGCGGCACCGCTCGTCGACCGCACGGTCACGGTCGGCGAGGACCTGATCTCGCTCGCGATCCTGCGCCTCTGCGAGATGCAGCACGGCGTGGTCGAGGGGGCGGGGGCGTCGCCGCTCGCGGCGCTGCTTTCGGGAAAGCTGCCCGAACTTGCGGGGAAGCGCGTGGTGCTGCTTCTCTGCGGCGGGAACATCGATCCGCTGGTGCTTGCGCGCGTGATCGAGCATTCGCTCGCGGTCGACGGGCGGCTGGTTCAGTTCAGCGCCACGATCAGCGACCGGCCCGGCGGCCTGGCCGACCTCGCGTCGACCATCGCGGCCACGGGTGCGAGCGTGCAGGACATCCGCCACGAGCGCATCTTCGGCGGCTCCGATGTGTCGCGCGTGCGCGTGTCGTGCGTGGTCGAGGTGCGCGACGCCGCGCATGGCGACGAGCTGCAGGAGGCGCTGCGCGCGAAGGGCGTTCGCGTGCACGAGCGCGTGCGACCGCAGGCGCAGGGGTGACATGCCGAGCGTCGTGATCCCCGCCTACAACGAGGAGTCGGGCATCGAGCGATGCCTGCGGTCGGTGCTGTCGCAGGGGGTCGACGGTCTGCATGTGGTGGTGGTCGCGAACGCATGCAGCGATGGAACGGCGGCGCGCGCGCGCGCGGTGCCCGTGCCCGATGGCGCGAAGCTGACCGTGCTCGACACACCCGAGGGCGGCAAGACGACCGCGATCAACCTCGGCGAACGCGCGCTGCGCGAGGCGGGCGCCGACGGCTTTCCGCGGCTCTTCCTCGACGCCGACATCGAGCTCGCGCCGGGTGCGCTGGCGGCGATCCTGGCCGCGGCCGCAGAGCCCGGCCCGCGCGTCGTTTCGGCGGCGCCCGACTTCGATGCATGCGGCGCGGGGCTCGCGGTGCGGCTCTTCTACGCCGCGGAGCGCTTCAACCCGTACCACCGCGAAAGCGCGCCGAACGGCAGCGGGACCTACTGCGTGAACGCCGCGGGCCGCGCGCGCTGGAGCGAGTTCCCGAAGGTGATCGCCGACGACGGCTTCGTGGAGCGGCAGTTCGCCCGAAGCGAGCGCGCGACGGTTGCCGCCGCCCGCAGCGTGGTGCGCGTGCCGCGCACCTTCGCCGACCTGCGCGGCATCGCGGGGCGCAAGCGGCTCGGCAGCGCCGAACTCGACGCGATCGCGCCGCTG
>JBJTOV010000233.1:0-6617 GCA_046074745.1 Planctomycetota bacterium
ACCAACGCCGAAGTCGCGGCCGCATTCGAGGAACTTGCCGTGCTCGCCGAGATCCTCGGCCAGAACACCTTCAAGGTGAACGCGTTGCGACGCGCGGCCCGCACGGTCGAGACGATGACCACCGACGCCTGCTCGACGCCCGTGGCCGAACTCAAGGAGATCGATGGCCTTGGGGCGTCGACCGCCGCGAAGCTCGGCGAATTCGCGCAGTCGCGGACGATGTCCGAGCTCGAGGAGCTGCGCGCGCAGGTGCCGGCGGGCCTGAAGGAAGTGCTCGCGATCCAAGGCATCGGACCGAAGACCGCGCGGGCGATGTGGACCGAGCTCGGGATCGTCGACCTCGCGTCGCTCAAGAAGGCGATCGAGACGGGCGCGATCGCGAATCTTCCGCGCATGGGCGCGAAGACGATCGAGAACATGAAGGAGGCGATCGCGTTCGCAGAGACCGCGCGCGGCCGCATCCGGATCGGCGAGGCCATGCCGCTCGCGGAGTCGGTGGTGGCCGATCTCCGCAGCCTGGCGCATGTGCGCCAGGTCGCCTACGCGGGCAGCCTGCGCCGCGGCAAGGACACGATTGGCGACATCGACATCCTCGCGTGTTCGGACGATCCCGCGGCACTGATGAACGCGTTCGTTTCGCGGCCCGATGTGGCGCGCGTCCTCGGCCACGGCGACACCAAGTCGAGCGTGCAGACCAAGTCGGGCGTGCAGATCGACCTGCGCGTGGTGCCGCTCGATCGCTTCGGCGCCGCGCTGATGTACTTCACGGGAAGCAAGGAGCACAACATCCGCATGCGCGAGCGCGCGATCGCGCGGGGCATGCGCCTTAACGAGTACGGCCTTTTTCGCGAGACTTCCGACGGCGAGATTCCCGAGGGCGCGAAGCCCATCGCCGCCGCGACCGAGCAGGATGTGTACGCCGCGCTCGGAATGGCGTGGATCGAGCCGACCATGCGCGAAGACCGCGGCGAGATCGATGCGTTCGAGACCGATTCCGCACACCCTGCGGTCGTCACGCTCGCCGACATCAAGGCCGAGCTCCACAGCCACACCACCGCGTCGGACGGATCGATGTCGATCGACGAACTGATCGAGCGCGCGCAGGCGCGCGGCTTCCACACCATCGCGATCACCGACCACTCGAAGTCGCAGTTCCAGGCGAACGGCCTCGACGAGGCGCGGCTGCGCGCGCACATCAAGGCGGTGCACGAGGCGCGCGCACGCCATCCGAAGATGCAGGTATGGGCGGGCAGCGAAGTCGACATCCTGGCCGACGGTTCGCTCGATTACCCCGACGACCTGCTCGCCGAGCTCGACTGGGTGGTCGCGAGCCCGCACAACGCGCTGAAGCAGGAGCCGAAGGCGGCGACCGAGCGCCTGCTCAGGGCGATCCGCCATCCGCTCGTCCATGTGATCGGGCATCCGACGGGGCGCATCGTGAACGGCCGCCCGGGTCTCGAGCCCGCGATGTCCGAGCTCTTCGCCGCAGCGAAGGAGCACGGCACGGCGCTCGAGCTCAACAGCCACCACATGCGCCTCGACCTGCGCGACGCCCATGTGCGCGGCGCGGTCGACGCAGGCTGCATGATCGCGATCGACTGCGATGTGCACGGTCCCGCCGACTTCGATGAGCTGCGCTACGGCATCCTGACCGCGCAACGCGGCTGGCTGCCGAGGGAGCGGTGCCTGAACGCGCTCGACGCGAAGGCGCTCGATGCGTGGCGGCGCGTGAAGCGTGGCGGCGCGTGAACTCCGCGGCGCGGGAACCGCTAGCGCCCCTTCGAAGGCTCCTTGATGAACCGATACGCACCCTTCTTCGAGCCCCAGACCTGCTGGTCCGTCGCGTCGAAGCCGCGATCCCAGGTTTCGATGCGGTCGGCGAGCAGCCGCACCTCGCTGGTCGCGTAGGTCGAGCCGCGCAGCGTGCTCAGGCACTCCTTGCCGTTCGTCGAGCCGGTCCAGGCGTCGCCATCGCGCACGAGACGAATGACGCAGCCTTCGCGCTTCACGAGCGCATCGGGCGTGTCCGCGGCGAACATCTGCGGTTCACGCCATGCGCCCACGCGCTCGGCGGCGTTCGGCAGCTCGTACACCATGCTCAGCACCGAGCCTTCGTCGCCGTCGACGACGCAGTAGATCCGCTGGCGGTAGGGCTTCTCCCTCGCAGTGGCCATCGCCTGTTCGACATACAGCCAGTGGCCGTCGGCGCGGTCGTTCCAGATGCGCGCCATGTGCAGCTCGACCTCGAAGAACTCGCGGTCCTCGGCGGCCTGCGCGGCGCTCGTGTAGGTGCCCGCAAGCATGTCGGCCACGCTCGCGGCCGATCCGCGACGGGGTGTGGGGCCAGCGGCTGGCGAAACGCAGGATGCGAGGAGAACCGACCAGATGGCAAACGACATTGTCCGAACCATGGCCGCAAGGTACCTCGGCCGAGGCTTCGGCTGCCGCTCTCGGACCACGCGGCGCCAAATCCGCGTCTTCGAGCTGCCGCCGGCGCCGAAGCGCTTCCCCATTCGTGGTTTCAGAACATAATCCAAGCATGCCTTCGGCCCTTCGCCGTTTGATGCTTTCATCCCGCCTCGCTGCCGTCGTCGCTGGCGTCCTCGTGTGCACGCCAGCGGTGCGCGCGACGGACATCTACTCCACCGACTTCAACAACTACGCCGTTGGAACGCTTTCGGGCCAGCAGGCGTGGATCGGAACGGGAGGAACCTGGGCCGTGAGCGGTTCGGTGAACGCGCCGTTCGTTCCAGGCAGCGTGCTCGGGCCGGCCACCGCGCCCGGCGTCGACCCGTTCGGCGGCAAGGGCCGCATGGTGCGCCTGGTTACCGAGAAATTCGCGAACGGCCGCACGAAGGCGTGGCTCGACCTTGCGAACAGCGGAAAGTGGGCCGCGGCCAGCGCCGGCGGCAACAGCGTGCTCGAGGCGCGCGTCAAGCTCTTCGTGCCTGCGGGGCAAGCGCTCGCCTCGTCGTTCGGCGTCATGATCTCGCGGAACACGATCGATGTCTCGGGCGGTTTCCTGGTGAATGCGCAGTCGGGCGCGATCTCGCTGCTGAACGGCGGCTATCTCCCTGCGAATCGCGTGGCGACCAAGATCACCGCGCCGCTCGGCGCTTGGAACGACTTCGTCTACCGATGGGACACGGCGACCGGCGAGGGCGAGCTGCTGCTCGAGGGATCGCTCGTCGCCACGCATGTGACCTCGTCGACGGGCGGCGTGTACGCCGCGAACCTGCTCGCTGCGACGGACGCCGCGCCTGGCGCGCAGAACGCGTTCGGCTACTTCGAGAACTTCGCGGTCGCCGCCGTAAGCCCCGCCCCCGCATGCGAGGCCGACCTGAACGCCGACGGAACGCGCGACGCATCGGACCTTGCCATCCTGCTTGGAGCATGGGGCAGCGCGGGCGCGGATCTCAACGGCGACGGCACCACCGACGCGCAGGACCTCGCCGTCCTGCTTGGCGCGTGGGGCGCCTGCAACTGACCCCGCGAACACCTCGCGGCGCCCGCTACCCGACATCGCCGAGCCCGAGCGCCTCGCCGTAGGTGCCGAGCACCTTGCGTCGCAGCAGGTGCTCGCCGTCCTGCGCCAGGATCGGGCTGCGCGCGATCCATTCGGTGGCGTCGCGGCGCGCGCGCTCGAGCAGCCCGAGATCGCGGGTGAGGTCGGCCACCTTGAAGGGGGGCAGGCCGCTTTGCCGCGCGCCGAAGAGTTCGCCCGGCCCACGGATCGCGAGATCGAGCTCGCTGATCCGGAACCCGTCGTCGGTCGAACGAATCGCCTCGAGCCGCGCGCGGCCGTCGTCGGTGACAGGGTCGGCGACCAGCACGCACACGCCGCCCTTCGGTCCGCGCCCGACGCGGCCGCGCAGCTGGTGGAGCTGCGCAAGTCCGAAGCGGTCGGCGTGCTCGATCACCATCACCGTGGCGTTCGGCACATCGACGCCGACCTCGATCACCACCGTCGCGACCAGCGCGTCGATCTCGCCCGTGCGAAAGCGGTCCATGATCCCGTCGCGCTCCTCGGGCTTCATGCGGCCGTGCATCGCGGCGAGCCGCGCACCCGCGAGCGGCCCCGACGCGAGCCGCTCGAGGTGCCCCGCGACATCCTTGAGCCCAAGGTCCGACTCCTCGACCGCGGGTACCACGATGAAGGCCTGCTCGCCGCGCGCGATCCGCTCGGCGACGAACGCATACGCCTCGTCGGCGCGCGCCTCGGGCAGCACGCGGGTGCGGACGGGCGAACGGTCCTTCGGCCGATGTCGGATGGTCGAGACATCGAGATCGCCGTACACGGTGAGCGAGAGCGTGCGCGGGATCGGCGTCGCGGTCATCACCAGCATGTGCGGCGTCTGGCCTGCGGGCGCCTTGCCTCGCAGCTCGGCGCGCTGCGCCACGCCGAAGCGGTGCTGCTCGTCGACCACGGCGAGCGCAAGCGCGTGGAACCGCACATCGCCCGTGAGAAGCGCATGCGTGCCCACCACGATGTCGACGGCACCCATCTCGCAGAGGTCCCTGACCCGCGCGCGCTCGCTCGCCGAAAGGCTGCCCGTGAGCAGCGCCACGCGCACGCTCGTTCCGGCGAGAAACCGCGAGATCGATGCGAAATGCTGCTCCGCGAGCAGCTCGGTCGGCGCCATCAGGGCCGCCTGATGGCGGTTCGCGACCGCGACCAGCATCGACGCGAGCGCGACCGCGGTCTTGCCTGCGCCGACATCGCCCTGCAGCAGGCGGTTCATCGGCCGCGTCTCCGACAGGTCCTGCGCGATCTCGCGAAAGGTCGCGGCCTGGTCGGGCGTGAACTCGAAGGGGAACCGCGCGAGGATCTCGCGCTCGGTCGCCGCGGGCATCGGCAGGGCGGGCGCGCCCTGCGCGGCACGCATGCGCCGCTTGATCGCGACCGCAAGCTGCAGGCACAGCAGTTCGTCGTAGGCAAGCCGCGTGCGCGCCGCGCCGAACGCCGCCTCGCTCGCAGGCGCATGCATGCCGCGCACCGCCTCGCGGATTCCCGCGAGACCGCGCGACTGCAGGAACTCGTCGGGCAGGATCTCGGGAATCGCCTCGCACGCCGCGTCGAGAAGCCCGCGCACCGTCTGCTCGATCACGCGCGAGGGCAGCGCCTCGGTCGACGGATAGACGGGCCGCAGCCTGTCGCTTCGCGCGACCGCGCCCGCAGGATCGGCGCTCACATCGGTCCACTTCCCGTTCACGATCTCGAGGTAGCCGCGCTCGAGCTTCGCCTTCCCCTCGACGATGCCTTGGCGGCCGGGGTGCAGCTTGCCGCGCAGCCACGGCATGTTGAAGAAGACCAGGCGCACGGTCCCCGTTCCGTCGTCGAGCGTGGCCTCGAGCCGCGGGCGCTTGCCAAAGGCCGTGCGCGACGCGGCCACCGTGCCGCGCACGGCGATGTTCGCGCTCTTCTCGGCATCGGGTCGCGCGGCGATCTCAGCCGTGTGCGCCGCGATCGAGTCCTCGCCGTGCTCGGCCTCGACGCGGAACGGATAGTGGTGCAGGAGGTCACCGACCGTCGTGATGCCCATCTCGCGGAAGGCCCGCGCGCGCGACGCGCCGACCCCGGGCGCGCGATCGATCGCCATGCCGAGCGAAACCGCTTCGCGCGCTCCACGCGAAGGTGCATCGGTCGCGGTCTTGTGCGTCCCTTCCTCGGTCACGGCGCCTCGCTGGAACCCGTGCGATTCAAGCGGCGAAACGCCGCACGCAGGCGCGTACTATACGCCCCGTGCCACGGCCTCCCTTCGACCCGAACCGCGCGCGCGGCGACCAGTTCGCCGGCGGGCTGTTCGACCCGACGCCGGTCAGGCGCGCCTCCGACAGCGGCGCGTCCGAGCCGCCGCCCGCGCGGCCCGACGCGCCCCCCGGGAAACAACCGGCGAACGAGCTCACGGTCGGCCAGTTCAGCCAGATGATCGTGCGCACGCTCGAGGACGGCCTGCGTGGCCAGTTCCGCATCAAGGGCGAGATCGCCAACATCTCGGTGCGCAACCACATCTACTTCACGCTGAAGGACGCCGAGGCGGTGCTTTCATGCGTGATGTGGTCGAGCGACGCGGCGCGCCTCGGCTTCCGCCCGAAGGAAGGCGACGCCGTCGTCGCGACGGGAAAGATCGGCCATTACCCGCAGCAAGGGCGCACCCAGCTCTATGTGACCCGGCTCGAGCCGCAGGGCACGGGCGACCTGCAGGCGCGGTTCGACGCGCTGGTGAAGGAGCTCCGCGGCCTCGGCTACTTCGAGGAGTCGCGCAAGAAGGCCATGCCCGTCATGCCGCGGCGCGTGGCCGTGGTCACGAGCGCAGGGGGCGCGGCGCTGCAGGATGTGCTGCAGACCGCGCGCGAGCGCTGTCCGGCGGTCGAGTTCGTCGTGGTCGATGTGCGCGTCCAAGGCGAGGGCGCGGCCGGCGAGGTGGCGAGGGCGCTGCGCGCGCTGGATCGGCGGCGCGCCGAACTCGGGATCGACGCGGTGATCGTGACCCGCGGCGGCGGGTCGCGCGAGGATCTCTGGGCCTTTAACGAGCGCATCGGCACCGACGCGGCGTTCCACAGGCATCTTCCTCTCGTCGCTGCCATCTGCCACGAAGTCGACACCAGCATCATCG
>JBJTOV010000234.1:0-5189 GCA_046074745.1 Planctomycetota bacterium
AGCCGCGGGCGGCGGGGGATCGTGAGGTTCACGCTGTCAGGGCGTTCACTCGGCCGATTCGCCCTCGGCGCCTTCGCCGCTGGCGGCGGGCTCGGTCGTGGTCGCAGGCTGCATCTTGCGCAGGGCGATCTCGTCGGCCAGCTGTTGGCGGCCCTCCATCGCGAGCATCTGCTCGGAGGTGAGGTGGTCGGCGCGCGTGATCATCGAGCGCAGAAGCTTCTCGCTCAGGCGCGCGTCGCGCTCGATGGCGCTCAGCTTCGCGGCGTCGCACTTGAAGTACGCCAGGAAGTACACGCCGCGCTTGTTGCCCTTGATGTCGTAGGCGAGGCGACGCTCGTCCCACTTGCACATGCTGACGAGCTCGGCGCCGCCCTTCGAGAGGACCTCGAGGACATGGTCGGCGGCGCCCTGAAGGTCGGCCGCGACCGTCTGCGGGAAGAGGAACATGCCTTCGTAGGCGTTGATACGGGTCTCGGACATGGGTGTTTCCAATCGTGTTCTGCGCATGGCGCAGGTTCTTGCCAGTGTCAGTTGCTCGGTCCGGTCTTCGGGCGCTCGTCGGCGCCCCCGGCCGTCTTGTCCTTCGCCGCGGGAGTTCGCTCCGCGCGGCGGTTGAAACGGTTCATCGCCTCCGTGATGCCCGACTTCGCCCAGCATTCGGCGGCCTCGGAGGCGAGGCCGATGGCCTCGTCGACGAGCGTCTGCTGGTCGGGTCGGAACCTGCCGAGCACATAGTCGCGCTGCGGGATCTGGCCGGGTGCGTCGATGCCGATGCGGCAGCGTGCGTAGCGGTTCGATCCGAGCTTGGACTCGATGTCGGCCAGTCCGTTGTGTCCGCCGGCGCTCCCGTCCATGCGTAGCCGGATGGCTCCGCAGGGAAGGGCGATGTCGTCGACGATCACCAGCAGGTCGCGCGTGGCGTCGAGCTTGTAGAAGCGCAGCGCCTCGGCGACGGTCGATCCCGAGAGGTTCATGTAGGTCATCGGCTTGAGAAGGAGGACCTTCTCGCCGCCCACCTCGCCCTCGAGCGAAAGCGCCTGAAAGCGCGCCTTCGCCGTCTGCGCGGGGTCGGCGACGCGGCGCGCAAGGCGATCGATGCAGTCGAAGCCGACATTGTGCCGGGTTCGCTGGTATTCGAGGCCTGGGTTGCCGAGTCCGACGACGAGCTTCACGGATCGTGCCTTTGTTCTGGACTGGTTGCTCTGGTTTCAGCGGAGGTCGCCCGCGGGGAACCGTTCCCCGCGGACGCGGAAGATCACTTCTTCTCTTCCTTCTTCTCGGCGGCGGGAGCGGCGGCGGCGGCAGGCGCAGCGGCGCCGGCGGCAGCGGCAGGCGCGGCGGCCTCGCCGACGGCCTCTTCCTTCACGGTTTGGATGCGCACGATCACGCCGTGCGGGTCGCCGGCGAGCTTCACGCCCGCGGGGAACTTCACATCACCCACCGTGAAGGTCTCGCCCTGCATGGTGGTGAGGTCGACGCGGATGTGATCGGGGATGTCGCGCACCTTGCACGAGACCTTGAGGTCGGCCATCTCGTGGACGACCACGACGCCCGACTTCTTGGCGGCATCGGGCGCGCCGAAGAACTCGATCGACACCATGACCTCGACGGTTTCGTCGAGATTGACGCGCGCGAGATCCATGTGGATGACATCGTCGCCGAGGAAGCCGAACTGCAGGTCCTTGACCAGGCAGGTCTCGGTGCCCTTGCCCTCGATCGCGAGGTTGATGACATGCAGGCCCTGCTTCAGGGCGCCGACGGTGATGTGCTGGTCGACATGGACCGACATGGGCTCGCTGCCGTGGCCGTAGATCACGGCGGGCAGGCGGCCTGCGGCGCGCAGGCGCTTCGAATAGCGGCTGCCCGTCATGTCGCGCAGCGAGGCCTGGATGGTGGGGACTTCCTTTGCCATTGCGTGTACTCCAGAAACTGAAAAGGGGTTGAAAGAGCTGTGAAGGACCGCCTATCGCTTCGCGCCACCTGCGTGGCGGAAGAGGGCGGAGATGGACTGATCGTGGTGGATGCGGTGGATCGCCTCGCCGAGGAGCGGCGCGACGGTGAGGACCTCGAGCTTCGGGTCGAGCGCCTTGGTGCGCGCCCCGCAGGGAATCGTGTCGGCGACGACGACCTTCGAGATCGGGCTCTCGAGCAGGCGCTGCATGGCGAGGCCGACGAGCACGGGGTGGGTGCAGGCCGCGACCACATCCTTCGCGCCGCGCTCGACCACCAGGCGCGCCGCCTCGCACACCGTGCCCGCGGTCGAGATCATGTCGTCGAACATCAGGACCGTGCGGCCCTCGACATCGCCGATCAGGTTCTTGACGACGACCTTCGAGCCCGACTGGCGGCGCTTGTCGATGATCGCGAGGTCGCACTGCAGGACATTCGCGAACATGTTGGCGACCTTGACATTGCCGACATCGGGCGAGACGACCACGATGTCGCCGAGCGTCGGGCGCAGGCGCAGGAAGTGGTCGGCGAGCACGGGCGACGCGCTGACATGGTCGACGGGGATGTCGAAGAAGCCCTGGATCTGCGCCGCATGCAGGTCCATGCACAGCATGCGGTTCGCGCCCGCGGCCACGATCAGGTTCGCGACCAGCTTGGCGGTGATCGGCACGCGGCCCTCGTCCTTGCGGTCCTGGCGGGCGTAGCCGTAGTAGGGCATCACCGCGGTGATGCGCTTCGCGCTCGCGCGGCGCAGGCAGTCGATGAAGACAAGCAGCTCCATCAGGTTGTCGTTGACGGGCTCGCAGGTCGAGAGCACGACATAGACATCGCGGCCGCGCACATCCTCGTCGACCTTCACCATGGTCTCGCCGTCGGGGAAGCGCGTGACCGTTCCCGCGCCGACCGGAAGGTCGAGATGGGCGCAGATCCCCGCGGTCAGCTCGCGGGCGCTCGAGCCGGAGAAGATCTTCATCTGGTCGCGGTCCGACGAGCTCATCGGGTGGCTCCTGCGGGCTGGGCGTGGCGCTTGCGGAGGATCGCGTCGACCTCGGCAAGCTGCGCGGGATCGTTGATCGACAGCACATCCTCGGGCGGCACCGCGTCGATCGCGGCCACCGTGCGGCCTGCGCCGCGCAGGATGGCGAACACATCGGTGATGTAGTACTCGCCGCTCGCGTTGCGGTTCCCCACGCGCGAGAGCGCGTCGAGGAGGTCGTCGGTGCGGAAGCAGTAGTAGCTCGGGTTCACCTCGCGGATGGCGCGCTCGGCCTCGGTGGCGTCCTTCTGTTCGACGATGCGCTCGAGCCGGCCCTGCGCGTCGCGCACGATGCGGCCGTAGCCCTTCGGATCCGCGATCACGCTGGTCGCGAGCGTGGCGGCCGCGTTCTCGCGGCGGTGGAGCGTAAGCAGCGCGCCCAGCGTTTCGGCGCGGATGAGCGGGCCGTCGCCGCACAGGACGAACGCATCGGTTGAGGCGGCGTCGGACTCGATGGCGGGCTTCGCCATCATCACCGCGTGGCCCGTTCCGAGCTGCTGCGACTGGAGCGCGAACTCGACATCGCCCGCGCCCGCGAACTCGGCGCGCACGAGGTCGGCGCCGTGGCCGATCACGAGCACGGTCTTGGTGGCGCCCGCGGCGCGCGCCGCGTCGACCACCCAGTGCACCATCGGCCGCCCCATGACGGGGTGCATGACCTTGGGGAGGTCGGACTGCATGCGCGTGCCCTTGCCTGCGGCGAGGATCACCGCCACGAGTCCGCGGCCGGAGTTGTTGGAGTTCGCGGTGGTCATCTCGGCGCGTGCGCCGCAGAAACCAGCCCGCCGAAGCGAAAGGGAGCGCGTGCTCCCGACATGAAACCCTGAACTGGCACCCTGAACTGGCCCGCTTGGATTCGAACCAAGACTAAATGGACCAAAACCACTTGTGCTACCATTACACCACGGGCCAATCGCCAGTCGGGCAAGGGGAAGATCGGCGCTTCACGCGTGCGGGGTGCAATGCACCTCGGCGTCTCGCGTCGGATCCTCCACGCCCTTCGCCCGTCACGGGTTCGGGTTCGCTTCGGATGTGCTGAGGTCTTCTGCGGGGCTTCCTCTGCGGGCGGCATCATGCGATGCCGCGTGGGTGACGGACTCTCGACGCCACGCACGCCACCAAGGCGTGCGCGTCCGCGGCGAGGTCCGTGCGGCTGCGCCTCGTGGAACACCGTTGGGTGCGCCGGGAAGCGCAGGCAGGGCGCCTGCTCGCGGCCAGTTCCTCCGAGGCTGGGGCACCTGCGTGGCCGCGGTGGTGCTCCATGTGAGGCCTGCGCGTGCGCGGCAGTCCTCAACGGCCCATCAGTGGAGGGCCGAGCAATGTACCGATCGCCGCGCCGCCGATCAACCGAAGGGCTCAACGAGACGGCTGATAAACACCGTTGGAGGCGGGTGATGCCGCTGATACCCTCCGAGGCATGGCCGAGCACGCGCGCGCATCCGACCTGCTGCACTCGATCGACCCTGCCAGCGGCGAGACCGTCGGGAGCGTGGAGCGGACCGCGCTCGAGGCGATTCCGCGGCTCGTGTTCCAGGCACGCGAGGCGCAGCGGGGATGGGGCGCCCTCACGCATGCGCAGCGGGCCGAGGTGCTGCGGCCGGCGGCGGCGCGGCTCAAGGCCGAGGCGCGACGCCTTGGCGAACTCGCCTCGCGCGAGATGGGAAAGCCGCTGCCCGAGGCGGTGGGCGAGGCGAACTACTGCGCCGACGGCTTCGTGGCCGAGCTCGACGAGATCGTCGAGGCGCTTGCCGATGTCGAGCGCGAGGACGCGCGCACCCGAAGCATCCTGCGCCATGCGCCGCTCGGCGTGTGCGCGGCGATCACGCCTTGGAACTTCCCGCTGCTCATGCCGCAGCAGTCGGTGCTGCCCGCGCTCGTCGCGGGAAACACCGTGCTCCTCAAGCCAAGCGAGGAAACCACGCTCGTCGCGCTCGAGTACGCGCGCATCCTGAACGAATTCCTGCCCGCGGGCGTGCTGACGGTGGTGTTCGGCGACGGCGCGCAGGGGAGGGCGCTCGTCCTCGCCGATGTCGACCTCATCGTGTTCACGGGCTCGCGCGAGACGGGGAAGCGCATCATGGCCGACGCGGCGCCCGCGCTGAAGCGCGTGATCCTCGAGCTCGGCGGGAAGGATCCGCTCGTCGTGCTCGACGACGCCGACCTCGATCTCGCGGCGTCGTTCGCCGTGCGCAACAGCTTCCGC
>JBJTOV010000235.1:0-5185 GCA_046074745.1 Planctomycetota bacterium
TTCAGCCAGTAACTCTTTAACTCTCGGCACAACCTTCGTTGCATAAAGTTCAATCGACTTCATCAACTTGCTATGTGGCATAGGTCCATTTGCGTACTTGAAATCGAAGCGATCGGCTCCAACTGAGGAGATCGCATAGGCGATCTTGCGAGCAACAGTTTCTGGGCTTCCTACATAGAGCGAGCCATGGCGTACTTCATTTAGGTAATGCTCTTTCGTAGTTGGACCCCAACCGCGCTCGCGTCCAATCCGACCGAACATTGCGTAGTAATGCGGCCACTGCTCCTCAATCGCGGTCTCATCATTGTCACTAATGTGGCCTGGAGAATGTATCGAAATAGTTAGCATCGGTTTGTTGAATTCAGATAACGCTCTTCCATATAGATCTGCAAATGGTTTGAAACGAGCTGGATCTCCACCGATGATTGCCAGCGCGAGATGTGCACCCATCTTTGCTGCGCGAACGACGGATTCTGGGGTTCCACCAACTCCAACGCGTAGTGGAATACCGCCGCGTTCGGTCTTTGGATAAATCTCTTGATTGTTCAAGGGAGCGCGAACCCTTCCCGACCAAGTTACCGGACGCTCCTTTAGCGCTTCCGCAAGAATCTGTAATTTTTCTTCAAAGAGAACTCCATAATCAGATAGCTCGTAACCAAATAGCGGAAATGATTCGATAAATGATCCGCGTCCTGCGGTTATCTCTGCTCTTCACGAGGACTTCGTGAAGTGGGTGGGCTCGATGCACCGGCCTCGGCCCGACTACCCCGTCGAGTACGAGCCGCCCGCGCTGAACTCGCCCGATCGGCCCGATCCGCACGGTCCCGACCGCTAGCGCCGCCGCCCCCCCGCCTTGCGGCCCGAGCCGCCATTCCCGCGGGATTCCGTTAGACTGCCGCCCTCGTTGCGGGCACGCGCGACCCCATGTCGGGGGCCGTCGCAGGCGTCCGCGCGCCTCAGGACCGTGACCATGGCCAACCGCCTCATGACCGTCGACTTCCCCGTCCGTTCCCGTCTTGCGGCCGCCGGCCTCGCGTGCGCCGTGCTGCTTGCCGGCTGCGGCGACCCCGCCTTCGAGAAGCAGGCTGCGTTCGAGAAGAGTTTCGACGAGGTGGCGGCGAAGTACGCGTCCATCCTTGGCACGAACCCCGACCTCACCACCTCGGCGCCGAGCGACGAGTCGTTCGCCGCCCTGACGGCGCTCGCCACGCAGGCGCGCGGCCTGTCGACCTCGTCGTCGGCGCAGGCGCAGGCCGCGCAGACGCTCGCGTCGAGCATTCACCGCACCGCGGGCCTGGTCGCGATGTCCAAGGCCTCGACGATCGAGGCGCAGCACGCCGCAGCGCGCGACATGGTGCGCGCGGCCACCATGCTCGCGAGCGAGCTCGACGCGATCGCGCAGCCCGACGCCGACGCGCTGCGCGAGGGCCGCGACTTCGCGCGCGCCGCCGCCGAGCAGTCGGGAGCCGCGGCGCGGCAGGTCGAGGGCGTGATCAGCGCGCTCGAGGCCCCTGCCCGCGCGCAGGCGCAGAAGATCGCGGCGGGCACCGCGCGGCTCAACGAACTGGCGCAGGAAACCGCGGTGCTCGTGCGCAAGGCGCGCGAGTCGTCGCCTGCGGCGGGCCTGGCCTTCGTGGAGGAGGCGTCGAAGATCCGCGCCGAGGCGCGCACCGTGCAGCTCGAGGTGGCGACCACCGAGACCGCCTCGATCGCGACCTCGACCGACCTCGCCGTTTCGAACGCCGTGCTCGCGGGCGCCAAGCAGGTGCAGGCGGCCGCAAGCGGCGCGCTCGAGATGCTCGAGAGCTACGAGAAGGGCGTGGCGGCCGAGGCGGGCCGCGCCAAGGCCTTCGCGCAGGAACTCCGCGCGGGCGCCGAGACCATGCTGAACAACATCGCCGAGCAGCGCGCAGGCGCGCTGAAGGCCGCCTACGAAGCGGCCGCCGAGCACTTCGCGCAGGCCCAGCAGGGCGGCGCGGGCGGCGGCGAGGCGCAGGCGCTCGCGAACGCGATCACCGCCGATGAGCTGCGCATCGCGCGCGCCCAGGTCGACGCGGCGGGCGCGCAGGCGCGCCTTCTCGACGGCATGCAGTCGCAGTCCGCGGCGTCGGGCGATGCGAAGGCCGCCGTCGAGGCCGCCATCGCGACCTTCAAGGAGAAGGCGACCGCGGCGGCCGACGCCGTGGCGTCGTTCGGCGACGATCCCGCCACCGCGGGGTTCAAGAAGTTCGTCGACGAGGCGAAGAAGCAGGCCGATGGCGCGACCTACGAGACGGTCGTCAACCCGCCCAAGCCCGTCGAGAAGAAGCCCGCCCGCGCGGCAAGCTCGGGCCGTTCGAGCTCGGGCAGCGGCGCCACCGAGGCCGAGCTCGACGCGCTGCTTGCCCGCATCAACGCGGCCGACAGCGATGGCGACGACCTCGCCGCCGCCGCGATCATGCTCGAGGTGATGGACGACACCACCTCGGCCGGCAAGGCCATGAAGGACTTCCTCAGCAACACGATGGGCGCCATGACGCCGCTCACCGAGGCGATCGAGGAGAAGTTCGGCAAGGCGGAGGCGAAGGCCTTCTTCGACAAGCTGCAGGCGCGCGGCCAGAACAGCGGCGCGATGGGCGGCATGGGCGGCAGCGCGAAGCTCGGCAAGCTGACCAAGAAGTCGGTGGACGGCGACCGCGCCGTGTGCATCGACGAGAACGGCCAGGAAATCGTGTTCGTGAACCGCTCGGGCGCGTGGCGCGCCGACATGACCGCGGGCGCTGCGGCCGAGCAGGCCGAGCAGCTCGAGCAGCTGATGCCCATGATGTCGATGATGCTCGCGCCGATGAAGAAGGGCATGGAGGCCGTGGCCGCGCGCATCCGCTCGGGCGAGATCACCAGCGTCGACCAGATCGATGCGGCGATGCAGCAGGAGATGCAGAAGGCGATGGGCGGCGCGCTCGGCGGAGGCGGCGGCCCCGGCCGCGGCCGCCGCGGCGGACAGAGCGAAGGCGACAACTGACCGCACCGAACAGGAATGCTCCGAGGGCGGCCCGCGCGGCCGCCCTCGTTCTTTTTGCATACGCTGCCCGCATGCAGCCCGCCCCGCACGATCCCGGGCACCACGCGCCCCCCACCGATCCGCCGCGCTCGGCGGCCGACAGCGCGCTGCGCGCAACCGGACGCGCCAAGGCGGTGATGATGATCGTCACCCTGGTGGTGCTGTTCGCGGCGTCGCTCTTCGTCGCGCCGCTCCTCGGCGGCGTGCTGCGCGACAACGGCGTCAAGCCCGAATCGGGGGCCGCCGCGCTCTTCCTCTCCTACCCGTGGCTCACCCTGCCGCTGTCGCTGCCGTCGCTGTGGGCGTGCATCAGGCTCGTGCGCGGCGCCGATCGGCCGTTCCTGTGGATGCTCGCCGCGACGCTGCTTGCGCTCCTTCCGCTCGCGTTCTTCCTGGTCGGCGCGGTGTCGGCCATCGCCGAGCTCTACAACGCCGCGCTGCGGATCTGACATGGCGGCGGATTCCGACCCGCGACGCACCCTGCGCGAGGAGATCAAGGCCGAGGCGCATGCGATGGGCTTCGCGCTGGTGGGAGTCGCGCGCGCGGCCGAGACGGCGCGGCGGGCCGCGCTCGAGCGATGGATCGCCGACGGCAAGCACGGCGAGATGTCGTGGATCGCCGAGCGCGTGGCCGCGATGTGCGATGTGCGCACGATGCTTCCCGGCGCGCGCAGCGTGATCTGCGTGGCCGACCGCTACCACGACGGCCGCCCCGACCGCGTGGCCGCGGGCTCGGGCCGCGGACGCATCGCGCGCTACGCCCGCGGCAAGGACTACCACCTCGTGGTGCGCGACCGCCTGCGCAGGCTCGCCCGCTTCGTGCGCGAGCGCGCCCCGGGCAGCGACACGCGCATCGCGCACGACATCCACCCCGTCCTCGAGCGCGAGCAGGCCGCGCGCGCGCTGCTCGGCGCGGTCGGCAAGCACACGCTGCTCATCCGGCCCTCGCTCGGAAGCTGGTTCCTGCTCGGCGAGATCGTCACCGACGCCGACATCGCTCCGAGCGACACGCCCCCTGCCCCGCGGCGAACCGAGCCCGAACACCTGTGCGGCGCCTGCACGCGCTGCATCGACGCATGCCCAACGGGGGCGATCACGCCGTGGTCGGTCGACGCCACGCGCTGCACCTCGTACCTCACCATCGAGCACCGCGGCGAGATCGCGCCCGAGTTCTTCGGCGCGACCGGCGACTGGTGGTTCGGCTGCGACATCTGCCAGGAGGTCTGCCCGCACAGCCAGCAGACGCGCGCGTCGCGCCGCACGGGCGCGCACGACGCGTACGCGGCGCGACACGAGACGGTCGACCTTCTCGCGGTGCTCGGTTGGACCGAGGAGGACCGCGCGCGGATCACCGTATCGAGCGCGCTCAAGCGCGCCACCCTTCCGATGATGAAGCGGAACGCGCTGCTCGCGCTTGCGAGCCTGGCGCGGGAATCGCGCGAACTCGCCGAAGCGATCCGCCGCCGCGCGGCCGAGATCAGCGCCGATGCAGGCGAGGACCCGATCGTTCGTTCCGCCGCGCGGCAGCTGCTTGCGGCGCACGCGCGCAACTCCGGCGGCTGAGCGCTACTCCGCGGCCGCAGCTCCGTCATCGCCCCGCTCGATCCGTTCGGGCAGCCACGGAAACGCCTCGCGCGCCTTCTCGGCCGCCGTGATCGGGCAGAAGCGCAGCCATCGGTGCGCGTCGCCGTACTCCTTGACCGCGGAGACGAGCTCGTCGATCGAACCCACGCCGCCGTGGAAACCCTCGCGCGCGCGGCGGCCCGTATCGGAAAGCCACGCGCTGTACGACGAGCTGTCGAACCAGAGCTCGAGGCCCTTCTTCGCGTCGAACTCGGCGACCAATCGCGTGGTGACCCACGCGTTGAACGAGCTCCCCGGCCCACCCATCGTCACGCGGTCGCGGATCGATCCGAGCACCGCGCTCCTCGAGATGCTGCGCGGGTACCCCTTGCCTCCCTCGCCGAGCGGCCCGAAGCGCCGCATCCACGCGATGAAGGTGGTCGGCTTCAGTTCCTCCGCAGTGCAGGCCTTGGCGAGCGACTCGCCGCTTGCCAGCCGTGCGCGCACCGCGAGGATCTTCGCCGTCCGTGATTCAGGGGTGTATCGCATCGTTCGACTTCCGCCGAGATCGTAACGAACCGT
>JBJTOV010000236.1:0-9998 GCA_046074745.1 Planctomycetota bacterium
GGTCAACGCGGATGTTCGGGCTGAGTATGTGGATCCGCGCGAGTGGCGCCGCGTGCTTGGTGAACCACTTCTCGAAGAGGAGCTTCAGCAGATCGCGTGGCAGTCGCTCAGTACGACCTCCCATACCTGCTATTCGGGGGCTGTGCTCTAGCATCGATGGCACGTGCCGTGCAGTGCCATGGAGTGCACGGCACGTGCCAGGCACCGGATGGAGAGGGCGTTGCGTCGCGCCGCGCAGCCTCACGGACACAACCGCGTCACCGCGTACCCGCCGTCCGCGGCGCGCGTGTACGCGATGCGGTCGTGCAGCCGGTACTTGTCGCCTTGCCAGAACTCGATGCGGTCGAGGCTCACGCGGTAGCCGCCCCAGTGCGGGGGGCGCGGCACATCGCGGCCCGTGAAGCGCGCGGTCAGCTCCGCCGCGCGGCGCTCCAGTTCCGCGCGGTTCGCGACCGGCTCGCTCTGGTCGCTCGCCCACGCGTTGATGCGGCTGTCGACCGGGCGCTGCGCGAAGTACTCGTCGCTCTCCGCGTCGGAGGCAAGCGTCACGCGGCCCTCGATCCGCACCTGGCGGTCGAGAAGGTCCCAGTGGAAGAGGAGCGCCGCGCGCGCGTTCTGCGACAGTTCGTTGCCCTTGCGGCTGTTGCGGTTCGTGAAGAACCGCGCGCCATCGCGCGAGAAACCGCGAAGGAGCACCACGCGCGCGCTCGGCTGGCCGTCGGCCCCGACCGTCGCCAGCGTCATCGCGTTCGGGTTCGGAGTCGGCAGCCGCTGCGCCTCCTCGAACCAGCGCTCGAACACCGGCACGGGATCGGCGGGCGGATGGTCGAAGTCGATCGCGGGGCGGGGGCCGTGGCCGGTGCTCATGTCGGGATCCTCGCAGGTCTCCCTGCCTCTGTCGCGGCTAGGAGCCGCGCCGCTTGCGTCGCTTTCCGCCGATCCGCGTTCCATCCTTCGTCTCGCTCGGCTCGTGCCGGCGCATGAGTTCGTCGATCGCCGCCGCGTCGAGCGCCGCCAACTCTGCGAGCAGCGCGTCGCCATCGGCCGTCTCGAACACCGACAGCGGATCCGCAAGACCCTTCGTGCGCTCGATGAAACGCTCGAGCACCGCGTCGCCTCCCCCAGTGCGGCGCGCCGCGGGCGGGGACGCGGGGCTCCGCGGGCCGCGCGACGGCCCCGACCGCTCGATCGCCGCGAGATCCTCGGACACCGCGAAGATTCGCATCCACGCCGCCGTCTCGCCGTCCGAGAGCGGCACGCTGCGCCGCGGGTCGGGCGGGGCAGGGCGCTTCGGGCGACCGCGGCCCCAGTCGTCGGCAAGAAACCCGAGGAACTCGGCGCTCGTCCAAGTCGCGGCGCCGCGCACCCGCGCCGTGCGTGCCACCTCGCGGTCGCTCGACACGACGGTCAGGCTTCGCGGCGCGGAATGCCCGCGCACGATCTCCGCGATGCGCTCGTCGGCCTTGCGGTGCTGGCCGCTCCCCTCGATCACGATCCGTCCGACGCGCGCCGCTCCGCGCGGGCGGCCGTCGCACACCAGGAGCACCGCCTCGCTGCGGAAACGGCTCGTCGCGATCAGCCGCGCCAAGCCCTCGGCGTCGATGCCCGCGATCTCGGGCGGCAGCACTCCGGTGGTCTCGGTGACGTTGTAGGTGTCGATAACGATCGGCACGGGCGCAAGGATAGGCGATGTGCACGACGCGCGGCCACCGCATCGCGTCGCGCGCACGGCGCAAAACCTCTGTCGCGCCGCCCTTTGCGCCGCGGCACGCGGTTACCGAGCGGCTTGACCCATGCGGCAAAACCCTGTTGAATATGCGACTCGGCTCAGAGAACCCCCAAGGACAGGAACCCAGATGGCGATCCGTATCAAGGCCCGTAGCGGCGAGACCGTGGAGCAGATGCTCCGTCGCTTCAAGAAGCTCTGCGAGAAGGAAGGCTTGACCAAGGATGTCAAGCGCAAGCAGAACTACGAGAAGCCGTCGGAGCGCAAGCGCCGCGATGCACGCCGCTTCGAGACGCGCCCGGTGCGTCCCGGTTCCGAGCGTCAGGGCGCCCGCCCCCGCAAGAGCGAGTCGAAGGGTCCGCGCGGCCCGCGCGGCGGCGGCTTCTGAGCCGACCGCATCCGCCTGCGCCCTCGCGGCGCCGGCGCTGTGAAACCGCATGCGCTCACGCACCACTTCCGACCCCGAGTCGACGCGCGAGTTCGCGATCGAGATCGCGCGCTCGCTGCACGACTCGAAGTGCACCGATGTGCTTCTGCTCGATGTCCGCGGCAAGAGCCAGGTCTGCGACTTCGTCGTGATCGCCTCGGGCACCAGCCAGCGGCAGATGCGCGCGGCCGCCCAGGACATCGAGGACATCGGCAAGGCGCGCGGCCAGCACCCGTACCGCACGAGCGCCGACGACACCTCGACCTGGATCGTCGTCGACTTCGTCGAGATCGTGGCGCACCTCTTCGAGCCCGACCAGCGCCTGTACTACGACCTCGAGCTGCTGCACGCCGACTCGAAGCGCATCGACTGGCGACGCCCCGAGGGCGACCTGCCGGCGGCCGCCCGCGCGCGGGCCGCAGGGAAGGCGCAGGCCTGACATGCTCCTGCGCGAGGCTCTCTTCGCGAAGATCCATCGGGCGACGGTCACGCTCTGCAACCCCGACTACATGGGCTCGATCACGATCGACCCCGACCTGCTCGACGCCGTCGGCATGCGGATCAACGAGAAGGTGCTCGTCGCCGACATCGACAGCATGAACCGATTCGAGACCTATGTGTTCCGCGGCGAGCGCGGCTCGGGCGTGATCGGCGTCAACGGCGCCGCCGCTCGCCTGACGGGCGTCGGCCACCGCGTGATCGTCATGTCGTTCTGCCACCTCACGACCGAGGAGATGCAGTCGCACCGCCCCAAGGTGGTGATCTGCAGCCCCGAGAACCGCATCGCGCAGCAGCTCGCGTACGAACCCGAGTGACCGCGCTGCGCCCTTCGAACCGCAGCCGAGGCTTCCGATGAAGGCGCGCTTCCTTCCGTTCGTCCTGACCGCCTGCCTTGCCGCGCTCTGCGCCGCGGGCGTTCGCGCCGACATCGACCCCGCGTGGTTCGGCGGCTGGATCGGCGATGTGAAGAGCCCGCCGACCGCGGCGGGAACGGTGCTCGAGATGCCGCTCTCGGTCGTGGTGAAGCGAAGTCCCGAAGGTCCGAAGGTCGAGGTCACCGTGGTCCGGATCGGCGCGATGGCGAAGCCCGCGGGCGAAACGCTGGCCGAAGGCCGCACGCTCGGCTTCACGCTCGACGCCGCGGGCCAGCGCGCGCGCTTCGAGGGCGCGCTCGGCGCCGACGGGCGCACGATGACGGGTTCCTTCAGCTTCCTCGGACCCGACGGCCGCCCCGCGCCGCCCGCGCTGCCTTGGACGATGCGTCGCGTCGACATCGTGCGCGACCTGCCCGAGCCACGCATCTACGACGCCACGCTCGATGCGCTTGGCCAGAAGATCCCGATGCGCATGGCGCTCGCCGAAGGGCCGCTCGGCTGGTGCGGATCGCTCGAGATCGCCGCGCAGGGCCTGCGCGACCTTGCGCTCGATGTCCGCCGCACCGAGGGCGGCTTCATCGTGCGCATGCCGCTCGGCTCGGTCGCCACGCTCGAGCTGAAGGCCGACGCGGCGCTCGAACTCCTCGACGGAACCTACCGGCAGGGCACCTTCAGCGGGCCGATCCGCTGGACGCATGTCCCGGGCGCCAAGCTCTCCGCGCCGCGCCGCCCGCAGGACCCCGTGCCGCCTTTCCCGTACGGCGAGCGGCAGATCACCATGAAGCATCCCGCGGGCCACCTGCTCGCGGGAACGATCACCATTCCCGCGAGTTCGCCGCTCGCGCGCGACGGCCGCATGCCCGGCATCGTGCTCGTCAGCGGCTCGGGCCCGCAGGACCGCGACGAATCGCTCATGGGGCACCGTCCGTTCGCCGTGATCGCCGACGCGCTCACGCGCGCGGGTGTGGTGGTCCTGCGCTACGACGACCGCGGCACGGGCAGTTCGACCGGCGAGTTCGCGGGCGCCACGACCCTGCAGTTCGCCACCGACGCGGACCGTGCGGCGCAGGCGCTCAAGGCGCAGCCCGAGGTCGATCCCGCGCGGGTCGGCATGCTCGGGCACAGCGAGGGCGCGCTCATCGCGCCGCTCGTGGGCGCGTGGCAGAACGCAGGCGACCATCCCACGAACCCGCTCGCGTTCCTCGTGCTGCTCGCGCCGCCCGTCGAGCCCTGCGGATTCGTGCTCACCCGCCAGACCGAGCTCCTCTACCAGGCGGCGGGCGTGCCTGAGGCGCAGTACCGCCCCGCGGTCGAGGCGCACGCGCGCGTCATGCAGGCCATGATGGAGCGCCGCACCACCGATGAGATCCGTCCGCTCGTCGACGAACTGGTGCGCCGCCAGATCATGGCGTCGGGCCAGCCGCTTCCGCCCGACGAGGTGCTGCGGCCCACGCTCGAGCAGGCCGCGCAGCAGCTCTTCAATCCGTGGATGATCACCTTCATCCAGTTCGACCCGCGCACGGTGTACGCGCGCAACGAGCTGCCGATCCTCGCCATGGGCGGCTCGAAGGATGTGCAGGTCGATGCGCGCGGCAACCTCGCGCTGCTCACGCGGCTGACCGCGCCATCGGGCCGTCCCGCCGAGGTGCGCATCCACGACGGGCTGAACCACCTCTTCCAGCCCGCCGTGTCGGGCGCGCCCGACGAGTACGGCGTGATCGATGTGACCTTCGACCCGAAGGCGCTGTCCGAGCTCGTCGACTGGGTGGTGGCCACGGCGCAGCGCGTGCCGGTGCTGCAGATTCCCGAGGCGGGGCGGCCCGAACTCGACCCGTCGCTCGTGAAGCCGCCGTTCGAGATCGTTCCGCAGCCCGCGAAGGAGGGCGAGGAAGCGCCGCCCGCGGAGGCCCCGCGATGAGCTTCGGGCTTGGCCACGGCCGCACGCTCGACCCGGGCGAGATCGGGATCGAGATGACCACGCTCCCGAAGCTGCCCGACGCGGCGACGGTCGAGGAGTCGCGCGCCGCGCTCGGCTTCGATCCGCGCGGCTGGTTCGCGCAGCCCTCGCGTCGCTTCGAGATCGAGATCGGATCGGGGAAGGGCACCTTCCTGCTGCAGCAGGCCGAGCTCGAGCCCGAGGTCAACTTCCTCGGCATCGAGTGGGCGAACGAGTTCTGGCGCTACGCCGCCGACCGGATCCGCCGCCGCGGGCTCGCGAATGTGCGGCTCCTGCGCGGCGACGCCACCGAGTTCATCCGCGCGCGCGTGCCTGACGGGATCGCGGCGGTCATCCACCTCTACTTCAGCGATCCGTGGCCGAAGGCGCGCCATCACAAGCGCCGCGTGGTGCAGGACCACACGCTGCGCGAGTTCCACCGCGTGCTCGCCCCGGGCGGCGAGCTGCGCATCGTGACCGATCACGACGAGCTGTGGCAGTGGGATGTGGAGCACGCGGCGCGCGCGGCAGGCCTGTTCGAACGCCGCGACTTCGCGCGTCCCGCGAGCGCGGGCGCGGGCGAGCTCGTCGGCACGAACTTCGAGCGCAAGTTCCGCCGCGAGGGCCGGCCGTTCCATGCGATGACGCTGGTCAGGCGCTGAGCGCGGGCTCAGCCCGCCGCCGTGCCGCCGCCGGGCGCGGCGGGCCTGCGCCACGCGTAGTCCTTGTCCTTCTCGAGCGCGGTGGCCGACTGCTTCACGCAGCGGCGGCAGACGCAGGCGTCGGGCTGCTCGGGGCTGCGCCACGCCTCGTCGGCGCGCTCCTCGAGGCACATCGTGCACGCCATGCCCGCGGTGCGGTCGTCGCGGCCCTCGTGCACGATCGCCATGTAGGCGAGCGACAGGCACTCGCCGCACAGGTGGCTTCCGTGATGGCCCTCGATGAGCGGGCGCGACGGATCGTCGGGGTCCCACGGCCGCCTGCAGAAGTTGCAGAGCACATCCTCGTACTGGACATTCGACTCGTCGGTGCCTGGGCGGAACATGGCCGGGATCCTCGCGGGCCGCGGGAAATCGCGGCTGCGCGGGCATCGTAGAATCGCGGCCATGGCGCAGGGCATCTCGCTCGCCAACAAGTGCCAGATCCTGTTCGGGGTCGCGGTGTTCGCACTGCTCGGTGGCGCGCTGACCGTGCCGTGGTACCGCACGGTCGACATCGTCTCCGACAGCCAGCTCGAGGTCTCGCGCCAGCTGGCCGACACCTGGCAGGTGAACGGCTTCTCGATCGGGCTCAGCGAGGGCAGCCCGATCCCCATGAGGCTCATCACGGTCGACGATGTCGCCTTCGAGGCGGAGGGCGCTTCCGACCCGTTCCTGCGCGAGACCCTCGAGGCGTTCGAGTCGAACCCGCAGGCGGTGGAGCGCTTCGCGCGCGCGCCCGCGAAGGACGGCATCCTGTACCGCTACGCCCGCGCGATCCGCGAGCGCGACTGGACGAGCATCGCCGATCCGCGCTACGCCGACTGGCGCAAGCGCGCGACCTCCACGCGCCCGCCCGAGGCGCTCGCGGGCATGCTGCTGATCGACCGCACGAGCGTGTTCGCCGAGGCGCAGATCCTGGCGAACCGCACCTACATCGTCGCCACGGGCATCGCGGCGGGCGTGCTCGCAATCCTCGTGTTCCACCTGATCCTGAAGCGGCTGATCTTCCAGCCCGTGCGCACGCTCACCGAGGTGGCCGAGCGCGTCGAGTTCGGAGGCACCTCGGCGCGCGCGCGGCTGTCCACGGGCGACGACTTCGAGCGGCTTTCCCGCGCGTTCGACGGCATGCTCGACCGGCTCGAGGAGGCGCAGGTGCAGCTGCGCAAGGTGAACGAGAGCCTCGACCTCAAGATCGGCGAGCTCGCCGAGGCGAATGTCGGCCTCGCCGAATCGAACCGCCTGAAGAGCGAGTTCCTCGCGAATGTCTCGCACGAGCTGCGCACGCCGCTCAACTCGATCATCGGCTTCGCCGAGCTGCTGGCCGAGATCGCGCGCGCCGACCCGAACGCCGATCCGAAGCGGCTGCGGTACATCACCAACATCCTGCAGAGCGGCCGCAACCTTCTCGACATGATCAACGAGCTGCTGCAGATGGCGAAGATCGAGGCGGGGCGGCTCGAGGTCACCATCGGGCCGGCGAGCGTGCAGGATGTGGTCGAGGGACTTGCCGCGATCATGCGGCCGCAGTCGCTGCAGAAGCGCATCGCGGTCGAGACGCGCGTGGAGGAGGGCCTTCCCGGCGTCGAGACCGATGCGGGGAAGCTGCAGCAGATCCTGTACAACTTCATGTCGAACGCGATCAAGTTCTCGCCCGAGGACACGCGCGTGGTCATCGATGCGCGCGAGGTCGATCTCGGTGGAGGCGCGCGCGGGATCCGCGTGTCGGTGGTCGACCAGGGCCCCGGAATCCCGCTCGACATGCAGGACCGCGTGTTCGAGAAGTTCAGGCAGGTCGACGCGAGCCACACGCGCGTCCATTCGGGCACGGGGCTCGGGCTTGCGATCTGCCGCGAGCTGGCTGAGCGGCTGGGCGCGCGCGTCGGGCTTGCGAGCGAGCCCGGGCGCGGCGCGACCTTCTATGTCGAGATTCCGCTGGTCTTCGAGGGGCGGCAGCTCGAGCCGCTGATGGGCTGAGCGATGGCGGGGTGCTGCGCGCTGGCCGATACGGTGCCTTCGCTGCTCGCCGCGGAGCGGTGGGCGCCCGGCATCGGCGATCCGACGCCGATGGGGTGGATCACGGTCGCTCTGTACGCCTGTGCGGCGTGGCTTGCCTTCGAGGCGGCGCTGCGCGCGCGGAGCCTGGCGGATGTGTCGGGTCGGCCGGGGTGGCGCGTCGAGGCGGCGCGGCGTGCGCGGCTCGGACGGTTCTGGTTCGCGGTGGCGGCGTTCCTCGTGCTGCTCGGGTTGAACAAGCAGCTCGACCTGCAGCGCCTGGTCACGCAGATCGGCCGCGACATCGCGCGCGACGGCGGCTGGTACCGCGACCGCAAGCCCGTGCAGATCGCGGTTGCCGTGGGCGCGCTCGCGCTCGGGGTCGTGGGCACGGGCGTCGCGGCGTGGATGCTGCGCGACATCATCGCGCGCGTGTGGGTGGCGCTGGTCGGGCTGCTGGTGCTCTTCGTGTTCATCGCCGCGCGCGTCAACTCGCTGCATCAGATCGATGCATGGATGCGCGCGGGGCCGATTCCCGCGAAGTGGTGGCTCGAGCTGCTCGGGATCGCGCTGATCGGCGCGAACGCGTGGCGCGCGTGGCGCGGGCGGCCCGCGTCAGGTGTGGCGTAGCGCGACGATCGGATCCTTGCGGCTCGCCACGACCGCGGGGTAGATGCCGAACACGAGGCCGACGCCCGCCGCCACCATGAAGCTGACGACGATCGACCACGCGGTCACGCTCGGGTCGAGCGAGAGGCGGCCCTCGAAGGCGCCCGCGAAGAAGGGCAGGTTCTTCACGAACTCGAGCAGCGGCTTCAGGCCGAGCGAGATGCCGACGCCGAGGCCGATGCCGATGACGCCGCCGAGCGCGGAGAGCACGCCCGTCTCGACGAGGAACTGCAGCACGATGTGGCGGCGCGTGGCGCCGAGGGCGCGGCGGATGCCGATCTCGCGCGTGCGCTCGGTGACCGAGGCGAGCATGATGTTCATGATGCCGATTCCACCGACGAGAAGCGAGATCGCGGCGACGACGACGAGCATCACATTCCACACCATCATCTCGCGCTTCGCCTTCTCGAGGAGCTCCCATGGAACGACGATCTGCACATCGGCGAGGCCCGGATGCCCCGACTCGACCACGCGGCGCACGCGCTCGGCGAGCGGCACGACGGCGTCGGTCTCGCTGGCCACGACATAGACCTCGCTCAGCTCGATCTGCTCGCCGCTGAAGGAGCCCGACTGACGCCGCATCACCATGTCGCCGAACTGCGAATCGGCCGCGGTGATCGGGATGTGGATGTCCTTGTTGAGGTCGCGGCCGACGAGCGCCGAGCCGCTTCCACCCGCGAGGCCGACGGGCTCGAGCACGCCGATCACGCGGAAGACCGTGTTGTCGATCTTGATGGTCGCGCCGATCGGATCGCGCATGCGGAAGAACTGCTTGGCGATCTCGCTGCCGATCACGCACACGGGGCTTCGGTTGGCGAGGTCCTCGTCGCTCAGGTAGCGGCTGCGCGGCTCGAGCCGCAGGCGCGCGACATCGAGGAGCTCGGGCGTGGTGCCGTAGACCTGGCTCGTGATGCGCTGGTTCTCGTAGGAGACATCGCTGCCGACCGCCTTCAGGGGGACGACGGCGCTCGCGTCGGGAAGCGTCGCCTTGAGCCGCCGAAGGTCCTGGCGCAGCAGGCCGTACGAGACGAAGAAGGTGCGCGCTTGGCCCGAGTTCGCGGCCTCGGGCGGCTTCGAGGAGCGGACGATGATGTTGGTCGCGCCGAGCGCGGAGACATCGCGGAGCGCGGCGATCTTGTTGCCTTCGCCGACCGCGACGACGACGATGACGGCTGCGACGCCGAGGATGATTCCGAGGCTGGTCAGCGTGGACCGCAGCTTGTGGAGCCGCAGGTTGCGAAGGCCGAGGATGAAGATCTCGAGGAAGAAGCCCATGGTGCGGGCGCCGAAGGGCGCGGGGCACGATGGTATCCTGCCCGCATGACGCCCGACGAGCCACGCGCCACGGTCCGCCTCGGAACGGAGCGCGAAGGCGACCAGGCGTGGATCTGGCACGCGTCGATCGATGCGCCGGAAGGCTCGACGCTGCACGAGCTGCGGCTTTCGTGGGCCGATTACAACGTGTTCTCGCCGGATGGAACGCGGACGCCGTCGGAAGTGGGTCGTGCGGTGCTCGAGTTCTTCGCAGTGCACCGCGCGGATTTCCCGCTGCGGGAACGGCTGGATGCGGCGATGGCGCGGATGCGCTTTCCAAACGCCGACCGCGAGATCGCGGCGTCGCTGTCGCGGGCGATCGGCTAGCCGCCCCCGAACGGTGCCTGGCACCTGCCTG
>JBJTOV010000237.1:0-5686 GCA_046074745.1 Planctomycetota bacterium
GCGCTCGCGTTGCCGTCGTCGAGCTGGCGCACCAGCTCCTCGACCACGGGAATCAGCGCGTCGGGCGCGCTCACGATGAGCGCGTTCGACCGGCGGTCGGCCGCGACATCGAGCACGCGGCCCGGCTTGCCCGCAAGCGCGGGGTCGATCTGCGCAAGGCGTCCCTCGAGCGCGCTCCGCACCAGCGGCGCCAGCGACTCGGCCTTCGCCGACTTCAGCTTGAACACGCGCAGCGTGGTCGCGGGCTGCGCGGCGCCCTCGACGCCGCGCACCACCTGCTCGACCTTCGCGAACACCGCGGGCACGCCGCTCACGACGAGCGTCTTCGACACGGGCTCGACCGACACCACGGTCGTCGCGCCCTCGCTGCCGAGCTGCCCCGCCGCGGCGAGCTCGCGAATCGTCTTCGCGACGGTCTCGAGGTTCGCGTCGGAGAGGCGCCAGGTGCGGATCTCGGCCTCGGGCGTGGCCTGCGCGCGGTCGAGCTGCTCGACCAGCTTGTCGAAGCCGGCCATGCGGCCGACGGGCGCGTCGACGATCAGCGAGTTCGTCTGCACATCGGCGCGCACCACGACCTCGCGCGGCGGCTGCAGCTCGGGCCGCGCGCGGCCGCGCGGGTCGACGGGCATGGGCGGCTGCGGATACATCTCGTCGATCGTGCGCGCAAGCTCGGCGGCGCGCGCGACCTTCAGCGAGAAGATGCGGATCTCGCGGTCGCTCGCCGACTGGCGCGACGAACCGTTGAGCTCCTCGACGATCTGCTGGATCTCGGGCAGCACATCGGGGTGCGCGGCCACGATGAGCGCGTTCGTCTGCGGCTCGGCCGAGACCTGCACGGGCTTCGCGGCCTTCTCGTCGAGCGAGCGCTGCGCGTAGCTCGCGGTAAGCGCCTGCGCGAGCGTGGCCGCGTCGGCGGTGCGGAGCTGCAGGATGCGCAGCGGCGGCGTGCTGCCCGCGGGCACATCGAGGTTGCGGACGAGGACGGCGAGCAGCTCGTGCTGGCGCGCGTCGGCGGCGACGAGCAGCGAGTTCGTGCGATCGAGCACCTCGATCGCGGGCTCGCGCGCGAAGCCCGCGCTCTGGCCGAGGCGGCTGTTGGCGAGCCCGTCGAGATACGCCTTCGCGTCGGCGGCCTTCGCGTGCGTGAGCGCGACCACGCGCACATCGGCGCTCGGCGAGGTCGCGGCCAGCAGCTGGCGGCACGCGTCGGCGAAGCGCGCGAGCGGCTCCTCCTCGCCGCTCGCGACGATGGTTCCGTTCGCGGCGTCGATCTCGGTGGCGACCGCGGGCTCGGCTCCCTCGGCGGGCGGCTCGATGCCCGCGAGCTTCATCGCCTTGGCCACGGTCTGCGCCGGGTCGGACGCGCCCGCGTCGATCACGCGCACGCCGCGCTTCACGGGCACGGCCTGCAGCTGGCGCAGCAGCGCCTCGGTCTTCTCGAAGGTGGTCGCGTCGCCCGCCACGATCAGCGTGCGGCTCGCGGCCTCGGTCTGGACGAGCACCTCGACGGGCTTCGCGCCGTCGGTAGCGGGCTTCGCCAGCATGCCGCGCGCGGCGAGGTCGCGCAGGCTTCCCGCGATGCGCTCGAGGTCGCCGCGCTCGACGCGGTAGGTGCGCAGCTCGGCCTGCGGCGGAAGCGGCGTGCGGTCGAGCGTCTCGACGAGCTGCACGAAGCTCGCGCGGCGCTCGACGGGCGCCTCGACGATCAGCGAGTTGGTGGTGGCGTCGGCGGCCACGAACACCTCCTTCGCCTTCTGGAGGTGCGGCAGCGGACGGCCGCGCGCATCGAGCGGAACAGGCGGCGTCGGGTACAGGCGGTCGAGCGCCGCGGCGAGGTCGGCGGCCTTCGCGGCCTTCAGCGCGACCACGAAGGTCTCGCGCGCGGGCATGCCCGCGTTCTCGCCCGCGCGGTTGATGTCGTCGACGAACCCGCGGATCTCGTCGAACACATCGGCGTGCGCCGTGACGACGAGCGTGTTGGTGGTGGCGTCGGCGTCGACGCGCACGGGCTTCGCGCGGCGCTCCTCGGGCGCGCGCGTGCCGTAGCGCTGGGTCAGCATCGCGGCGATCTGCGCCGCGTCGCCGCCGCGGAGCTGGAGGAGCCGCATCGGCGGCATCGCGTCGGGCGACGCGACATCGAGCTCGGCCACGAACGCCTCGACCATCGCGACCTGCGGCGCCTCGCCCACGACATAGAGCGCGTTGGTCGGCTCGACCACGCGGATCTCCGCGCTCGGCACGCTGCGCGACGGGTCGACCGGCGCGGCCGACGCGAGCAGCTGTCCGAGCTTCGCGGCCACATCGGCGGCCATCGCCGCCTTCATCGGGATCAGCTTCGCCGTGCGCGGCGGCGGAAGCAGAAGCCGCGCCTGCGCGAGTGCCTGCTCGTAGAGCGCCACCGCGTCGCGGCGGCCGCTGACGAGCAGCGCGCCGCTCGACGCGTCGACCTCGACCTTGGGAAGCGCGCGCTCCTCCTCGGGCGCGCCCTGCGCGAGCTGCGCGTACACCTGCGCGGCGCGCTCGGCGAGCCGCGGCGCGTCGATGCCCGGCACGGGCACCGCGCGGAACGCGAAGGCGTCGCGGTTCGGCCTGTCGAGGCCCGCGGCGAGCTGCTGCACCTGCGCGACCTGCGCGGGCGTGCCCGTCACGAGCATCTGCTTCAGCGCGTCGACCGGCTCGATCGACGGCGGCACGAACGCGGTGCCGTCGCGCGGATCGAGCACCTGGCGGGCGAGCTCGCGCAGCTGCGGCGCCACCGCGCTCGGCAGCGCGTTCGCGAGCGCCACCTGGCGCGTCTCGCGCTCGATGGCGCGCGTGGCGTCGACCTGGTTCAGGAGCTCGGTGAACCGCGCGATGCCCTGCGCGCTTCCGACGAGCACCAGCTCGCGGCTCTTCGCGTCGAGCTCGATGCGCAGGCTGCGCGACGCATCGGCCGCGGGCGTCTGCTGCTCGTAGAGCTCGCGCGCGCGCGTCACGCTCGCCTCGGGGTCGGCGCTCGCCACGCGCATCAGCCGCACCTGGCGCTCGATGTTCTGCGGACGGTCGAGCGTCTCGACGATCGCGCGCACGCCCGCGATGTCGGCGGAGTCGCCCGCCACGAGCACGGTGCGTCCGTCGGGCCCCGCGACCAGCGAGATCTCGTCCTGCTGGCGCTTGGAGAGGAGCGACTTCACCGCGGCGAGGATCGCGTCGGGCGACGCGCTCTCGAGCTCGAGCGCGGCCACCGCGCGGTCGCCGCGCAGGCGCTCGCGCACGGTCGACGCGGGCTTCTGCGGCATTCGCGCGGGATCGAAGCCCTCCATCTCGAGCACGAGCCGCTCGGCGTCGTCGATCGAGCCGAGGTCGCCGACCACGGTGACGCGGTTCGCCTCGGGCAGCGCGACGATCGTGGGCTTCTTGTCGGCGGGGTAGCCCGCGAACAGCTGGTCGAGCCGCTCCTTCGCGGGCGCGGCCTTCACCTTGGGGACCTCGAAGGTCTTCATCCCGCGGCCGCCCGCGGCGGTGGGTGCGGCGTCGTTCGCGGCGGGCACATCGAGCAGGTCGATCGTCTGGCGCAGCTGGTCGATCTTCGCCTGCGCGCCGCGCGCGACGATCGAGTTGGTGCGGTCGTCGGCGGCGATCACCAGGCCCGCCACGCGGTTCTCCTCGATCTTCACGCGCTTGCCGTCGGCGGGGTTCACCACATACTCGACCACGCGCTCGCCCATCAGCGCCTGCAGGCTCTGCATCAGGTTCGACGCCTTGGTGTTGCGGATCGGGATGAACTCGATCACATTCTCGACATCCTTGCGGTCGAGCTCGTCGATCAGCTTCTGCAGGCGGCGGATCTGCGCGGCGGTCTCGACCACGAGCACGGCGTTCTGCTGCTCGAGCGCGGTCACCGAGCCGTAGGTCGCGATCAGGTTCTTCAGCTGCTCGGCCACGGGCTTCGCCTGCGCGTTGAGCAGCGGCAGCAGCACCGTGACCACCTGATCGTCGCTCACCTGCGCGGGCAGCGTGCCCACATAGGTGGGCACATTCTCGCGCTTCATGTCGTCGAGCTTCTGCAGGAACATCCTGCCGCCCTCGACGCGCAGCATGCAGCCCTGCGTCTGGAGCAGCACATTCAGGGTCTGCAGCGCCTCGTCGAGCGAGTAGTCCTTCGGAAAGATGTAGTCGACGGTGCCCTTCGGCACATCGGTCTCGCGCACGATCGGGTAGCCCGTGGTGCGCGAGAAGTAGTCGAGGATCTGGTCGTAGGTCTGCCCCTTGAAGTTGAAGCGGATGCGCGGCGGCGCGGCGGGCGGCACCGCGGGGGCGGGCGCGACCTGCGGGGTGTCCTGCGCGAGTCTCTCTGCAGACGCGGGAAGCGCGGTGGCCTGGACCGAGACCGCCGCGATCAGGAGCGGCGTCACAACATTGGTCGAGTCAGTCGGCCGCTTGGGCATCAGCACATTCCTTGCCGAGGTGCAACGCACCCGAAGGTTGGACGCAGGGCGAGCGGACCGCACCGTGGAGCCCATCGGGCTGCCACGGCCTTGCGCCCTCTCTGCGCGGAGACTTTGGCGTTACCCAGCGCTTCCGATGCGCTGGGTGAGGTTGTTTCCGATCTGGATCCGACAGGATCCGCTCGGAGAATCGAACTCCGCGAAATCGTACCGCACGGCGCGGAAAACCAACTCGCCGACTGCGGTTCCGGGCGTCAGCGTAAGTTGCGATCCGGTCGGAACATGACGCAACCACGCCTCGGTGCCCGATGGGCCCTCGACCACGCCCGTCAGCATCCACTCGCCGTAGGGAAATCCAGGAGCCGGTGCGGGCGGTGCGGCGGGCGTCGCGACCGCGGGGCCCGCGGGGGTGGACGGCTGCGCAACCTGCGTCGGGGCGGGAGCGACAGGTGCGGGCGGAGCGGGCGGCGGAGGAACGCGGAACGGATTCGAGCCGAACAAGGCTCCGAAGCGGCTCGCCGACGCAAGTGCTTGTGGGTCAGGCACTAGCGGCTTCGATGCGGTGCGGCCGGGAAGGAACAGCGTGCTCATCTTAAGAGTCATTCGGACGCTTGTTCCATCTGCATTCGGGTCAAGTCGAACAGACTCGATGCGCTTCATCCAAGGCTCGGCGTCGAGCCGGAACACGAGCCCGAGCAGCTGGTCCACCCGGCCCGTCGCGCCCACGGTTCCCTGCACTTCGAAGAAGTCGGGCTCGTCGCGAAGGGCGCGCTCGGAGGGCCGATTGAATTCTCGCTTCGCGGGCGTGGAACGCCCCATAGATACGCCGGTCGTGACCGAGAACTCGGTGAGGCCAAGCTCCTCGCACATCCGGTTGAGCCGGCGCCTGAACTCGCTGTCGACGGATTCGACCGATGCGCCGAGGGTGCGGTCGGCCACCGCCTGCAGCTTCGCGTCCATCGCAGGACGGTTGTCGCGGTCGGTGCGGGCCTTGGTCAGGACCGCCACATAGGTGTCGATCTCCTTGAGCGCGGCCCCGCGCTCGGACCCGAAGCGGCCCTCGCCCGCGAGGTACCCGAGCGTGCCCGCGACGAGCGCCGCGGCGCCGGCCGACACCGCCAGCCAGTTTCGCGCCGTGAAGGCGCGCACGGATTCGCGCCGCCCCGCGGTCACGGCTTCCCCCCTGCGGGCCGAGGCGCACGTTCCGCCGTGCGCACGATGTAGGCGAACGGATACGGCAGCCTGCGCCCGCCGCGCGC
>JBJTOV010000238.1:0-9475 GCA_046074745.1 Planctomycetota bacterium
CCCGAACAAAATTCGGGTGCCCGCACCCTTCAGGGTGCGGAGCCACGGGCGTGGGAGTCATTCGTGGAAGCACGCAAACCGTTCCGCAGGCTGAAGCCTGCGGGCACCCGAGGTTGGGGCGTGAGCAGAACTCGGGGTCCAAGCCGGTCTTCGGTGCCCGAGTGGATCTTGATGGCCACGCCGATCTTGGTGACCAGGCCGATCTTGGTGGCTAGGCCGATCTTGGTGGCTAGGCCGATCTTGGTGGCCGAGTTCAACCTAGGTGCCCGAGCTGAGTTCGGGTGCCCGCACCCTTCAGGGTGCGGAGCCACGGGCGTGGGAGTCATTCGTGGAAGCACGCAACCCGTTCCGCAGGCTGAAGCCTGCGGGCACCCGAGGTTGGGGCGGAGACACGGGTGTGGACGGGGCCACTCGGACTGGTGATGGCGTGACGGACTGGCTATGCGTAATGGACTGATGATGGCGTGAAGGATTGGTGATGGCGTAACAGACTGGCGGATACGCCATCGATCGGCGAAGGAGCCGTCGCGAGGCGAGGGAGCCGCCGCGAGGCGAGGGAGTCGCGGACCGGTGAGGAGGCGATGGATCGGCGAGGGAGCGATCGAGGCACAAAGGACCTGCGTTTTCTTGCAGGAGTGGGGCGCGTGTCGTGTGCGCGGTGGACCGTGCGCGGCCGCGCTAGGTTCGTCGGCATGCCCGTCATCCGGCGACCGAACCGCGATCCGCTTCCTGAGACTCACTTTCTCACCTTCTCCTGCGTGGGACGCGCGAGACTGCTCGCCGATCCGCGTGCACGCGACATCGTCGTCGAGCAGTTCAGGCGGGATGCACGCACGCGCGAGATCGCGCTCCATGCCTGGGTCGTGATGTCGAACCATGTCCATGTGCTGGCGACGGAGGCGGAGTTGCCCGTCAGGCAATGGTGCGCCCGAGCGAAGCAACGGATGGCCTTCGCCATCCGAAGGCTCGCGCCATGCGTCGAACCCGCCGCGGTGCACGGCGCCTTCTGGCTGCGTGGCGGAGGCTTCGATCGTCACATCTGGTCGTGGCAGGAGTTCAAAGAGAAGCGCCGCTACATTCACGAGAATCCCGTGAGTGCGGGGCTCTGCGACCGCCCCTCGGCGTGGCCCTGGAGTTCGGCCGCCGCCCCGGTCGCGACCGACGCACTGACCCCCGCTCCTCCGCCCGTCGGCCTTGTCGATCTTGGCTGGTGGGTGCCCGTGCATGCGCGCCACGAGGACGACTTCTGACGCCGCCGACAGCGATCCCACCTTTCGCTATCCTCCGCGCCGCCATGATCGACCTGAAGGACCTGCGCGAGAACCCCGACAAGTACCGCAACGGCGTGCGCGACAAGTGCATGGATGTGGATGTCGACAGGCTGCTGGCGCTCGACGAGGCGCGGCGGGCGATCCTCACGCGGGTCGAGACCGCGCGCAGCGAGCAGAACAGGATCTCGAAGGAGATCGGCCCGAAGATGGGCGCGATCAAGGGCAAGCTGAAGGGCGCGTCGGGCGCGGAGAAGGACGCGCTGCAGATGGAGCTTGCGTCGCTCGAGGCGCGGCCGGCGGAGCTGAAGGCGCAGGTCGCCGAGGAAGAGCGCCACCTGGCCGCGATCGACCCCGAGTTCAATGCGCTGTGGCTGCAGGTTCCGCAGCCCCCCGCCGCCGATGTGCCGCGCGGCAAGGGCAGCGACGACAATACCGAGATCCGCCGCTGGGCCCCGGCGGGCTGGGACTTCGCGAAGAGCTTCGCGCAGAACCGCGGGTTCAAGCCGCGCACGCACCTCGAGCTCGTGAAGATGCACGGGCTCGTCGACTTCGAGCGCGGCGTGAAGATGTCGGGCACGCGCCACTATGTGCTGACCGGGCTCGGCATGCGCCTGCACCAGGCGGTGCTGCGCTACGCGGTCGACTTCATGGCCGACCGCCGCGGCTTCACCCCGATGGGCATTCCCGTCATCGTGAAGGAGGAGTGCATGGTGGGCACGGGCTTCTTTCCCGCGGGGCGCGAGCAGGCCTACCACATCGAGGAATCGAAGCGCGGCTCGGGCCACGACATGTATCTGACCGGCACGGGCGAGGTGGGCCTGATGGGCCTGCACGCCGACGAGATCGTGCCCGCGGAGCATCTGCCGCTCAGGTACTGCACGGTGTCGACCTGCTTCCGCCGCGAGGCGGGCGCCGCGGGCAAGGACACCGCGGGCCTCTACCGCATCCACCAGTTCGACAAGGTGGAGCAGGTGGTGGTCTGCAAGGCCGACGACGCCGAGAGCCGCGCGTGGCACAGGCAGATGATCGAGTCGGTCGAGATGATCCTGCAGTCGCTCGGGCTTGCGTACCGCCTGCTCCAGTGCTGCACGGGCGACCTCGGCGTGAAGAACGAGGACATGATCGACATCGAGAGCTGGATGCCGGGGCGCGGAGCGAACGGGCCCGACGGCGCGCCCACGGGCGAGTTCGGCGAGACGCACTCGGCGAGCCGTCTGAACGACTTCCAGTGCCGACGCCTGAACCTGCGCTACAAGGACGAGTCGGGCAAGACCCGCTTCGCGTACGCGCTGAACAACACGGTGGCGGCGAGCCCGCGCATCCTGATCCCGCTGCTCGAGATGCACCAGCAGGCCGACGGTTCGGTCGTGGTGCCCGAGGCGCTGCGGCCGTACATGGGCGGCATCGCGAAGATCGGCTGAGTTTCGCGCCATCCGTGGTCCCGCGGCGCGTTCGAGGCGGCAAGAACCCGCCACGAGGTCATCATGCCCAGCCCGCGCGTCTCCATCGCCGCTCTGTTCCCGATCGCCTTGCTCTGCGCCTCGGCTGCCATCGGGCAGGCGCCGCCTGAGGATGGCCCGCCTCCGTTCGGACCGCCACCGTTCGGGCCGCCGGGCGGGCGCGGTGGGCCAGGCGGACCCGGCGGACCGATGGGCGCCGAGCGCAAGATCCTGAAGAAGTTCGACACGGATGGCAACGGGCGGCTCGAGGGCGACGAGCGCGATGCGGCCCGCAAGGAACTGAAGGAGGCTCCGCAGCGCGGCGGGCGCGGCGGCGGACGCGGCATGCCCGCGGGTCCGGCGGGCCCGGGTGGCCCGCGCAGCGAACCGAAGCCGGGGCCGAAGGTCTCGCCCGCGGATGTCGCGAACTTCCCCGACGCCCCGCTGTTCGCCCCCGAGGCGGTGCGCACGGTGTTCCTCGAGTTCGATGTGCCGAACTGGGAGGAGGAGCTCGAGCTCTTCCACAACACCGACGCCGATGTGCCCGCGACGATGACGGTCGACGGCCGCCGCTACGAGGGCGTGGGCGTGCACTTCCGCGGCGCGTCGAGCTACATGATGGTGCCGCGCGGGTCGAAGCGCTCGTTCAACATCGCGGTCGACCACACCGACGGCGACGCGCGACTGTACGGGCAGAACACGCTCAACCTGCTGAATGCCAACGGCGACGCCTCGATGATGTCGTCGGTGCTGTACGCGCATCTCGCCGCGCCGCACATTCCCGCCCCGCGCGCGAACTTCGTGCAGGTGGTGGTGAACGGCGAGTCGTGGGGCGTGTTCGTGAATGTCGAGCAGTTCAACAAGGCGTTCCTGCGCGAGCGCTGGCCTGGGTTCAAGGGCGAGGGCGCGCGCTGGAAGGCGGCGGGATCGCCGCAGGGCGACGGCGGTCTCGACTACCGCGGCGAGGACCTCGAGGTGTACCGCGCGCGATTCGAGATCAAGTCGAAGGATCGCGAGGAAGACTGGGCCGCGCTCGTCGACCTGTGCGAGAAGCTGAGCACGGTGCCGGTCGAGCGCCTCGAGGCCACGCTGCGCCCGATCCTCGACATCGAGGGCGCGCTGTGGTTCCTTGCGCTCGATGTGGCGACCGCCAACTCCGACGGCTACTGGACCCGCGCGAGCGACTACTCGATCTACCGGGATCCGAAGGGCGTGTTCCACCTGCTGCCCCACGACATGAACGAGGCGTTCAAGCAGTCGCGCGGCGGTCCGGGCGGCGGGCGCGGCGGCCCGATGACGGACCTCGACCCGCTGGTCGGCATGGACGACCTGTCGAAGCCGCTGCGCAGCCGGCTGCTCGCGGTGCCTGCGCTGCGCGAGCGCTACCTCGACATGGTGCGCCAGCTTGGCGCCGAGATGTCGTGGGAGCGCATGGGCCCCGTGGTGGCGGCGCAGCGCGCGGCGATCGCGGAGTTCGTGCGCAAGGACACCCGCAAGCCCTTCACGACCGAGGTGTGGGAGCGCGACACCTCGCCCGAGCCGTTCGGCGCGCTGCGCGCGTTCTTCGAGCGGCGGGCGAAGTATCTTTCCTCGTACGAAGACCGCGCGGGCGGCCGCCCCCGCGCCGAGGAGCCCTGACATGCCGACCTGGCTTTCGACGCCGTTCGCGAGCGACCCCGACATCACCGCGGGCACGGCGGCGCTGCGCCTTTCCATGGCGCTCGTCTTCGGTTTCGCGGTGTCGCTCATCTACCGCTGGACGCGCGGGCGCTCGGCCGACGCGCGCTTCGTGTCGACGCTCGTCCTGCTGACCCTCCTCCTGAGCGTGACCACGATCGTGATCGGCGACAACATCGCGCGCGCGTTCAGCATCGTGGGCGCGCTGTCGATCGTGCGCTTCCGCACGGTGGTCGAGGACACCCGCGACACCGCGTTCGTGATCTGCGCTGTGGCGCTCGGCCTCGCGGTCGGCGCGGGTTACATCGCCCTGCCCGCGATGGCGCTGCCGTTCATCGCGTTCGCGGCCAAGCTGTTCGGCTCGGGAACGCCCGCGCTCTACGCCCTGACGGGCGGCCGCTTCCGCCTGCAGGTGCGGGTCGCGCCCGAGTTCACCGAGCGCGAGTCGCTGCAGCGCGAGCTTGCCGCGGTGTGCCGCGAGCCCACGCTGATGGGCATCGAGAGCGTGCGCGCGGGCAGCGCCATCGAGCGAAGCTACGAGGTCGAGCTGTCGGGCGAGGCGCAGGCCGACGCGGTGATCTCGCGGCTGTCCGCGGTGCCTGGCGTGCTCGGCGTCGAGGTGATCCGCGCCTCGCGGTAGCGCGGTCGCGTGAAGGCGCAAACACAGCCGCCGCCCCCCACGGGAGGCGGCGGCTCTGTTTGCGGAGTTCCCGGCTCAGTTCCAGTTCGAGAGCAGCATGGCCAGGTCCGCGCCGTTGGTGAGTCCGTCGGCGGTCAGGTCGCCGTTCGGCGTGCCCCACGCGCCGAGCAGCTGGGCGAGGTCGATGCCGTTGACCTTGCCGTCGCCGTTCAGGTCGCCGGTCGGCCCGGCGAGATCGTCCTGGAGGCAGTCGATGGAGAGCTGCTGGCCGCCGATCTCGAAGGATCCGAAGTTGCCTTCGATGACGAGCTCGCCGCAGTCGTCGCCGAATCCGCCGGTCGGGACGGTGATGAGCGCGCCGCCGACGGTCATGCCGTGGAAGTCGTGGAAGTCGGTGCCCATCAGGAGCGCGCCGTCGATGCCGAGGTTCACGGCGCCGCCCGAGGCCTCGAAGAACTTCAGGCTGATGCGCGAGTACTTGCGGGGCACCGAGGGCTTGAACAGGATCCGCGCGTTGTTGACCTCGACCTCGTTGCCCGAGCTGCACGAGATGCTGCTGTTGCGGACGCGCACCACATTGAAGAGCGGGCCGTGGAGCGGGTGATGAACTGCAGCGCGGTCGCGACCGAATCGGGGCCCGCCGCGTGCGTCGAGCCGAGCGGAAGCGTGGCGAGCGGAACGAGATCCTCGAAGCCGTAGTCGCAGTTGTCGGGCGGCGGGGCCTGCGACGCGTCGGCCCAGAGCTCCTGGCCGCCGATCGTGAGCTGGTTCACGATGCCCATGACCGCGAGCACGCCGCAGTCGTTGCCGAAGCCGCCCGAGAGGACGCGCACGGTGCAGCCGCCCACGACCGCGCCGTCGATGTCGATGAAGTTGCCGAAGTTGCGGAAGTCGCCGTTGACGGCGAGGTTGATGTTGCCGCCGTACTCGCCGAAGCGCAGGTAGACATTGCTCTGCGGGCCGATCGAGCCCGCGAAGTCGAGCTGCGCGTTGATGTTGTTGAGCTCGATGCGGTGGCCGCTGTTGCAGCCGGTGATCTCGGGCTTGACCTCGGCGATGCCGCCGCAGGTGCCGCCCGCGGGCGGGGCGTACTGGAAGCAGAGGAAGTTCACCTTCACGCTGTTCGAGAAGGTGCTCGATCCGCTCGTCCAGTTGGCGCCGAGAGGCTTGTCCTCCCACTGGGGGGCCTGGGCGTGCGCGGAGACCGCCGTGGCGGCGGTCGCGAGGAGTGCTGCGGCGAGATGGCGGTTCTGGGGGCGCATGGCGGGATCTCCGTTCGGGCCGCACTTCCGCGCCTGCCGCCGCCCCGGACTTCGGGGCACCTTGCGGCGGCGCTTCGGGCTGCCTTCGCGGCTTCCAGCGTCGGCCGCCCCCGCGGCCCGTAGCGCCTTCCCCGAAAATCGCGGGTCAGGCGTTCGTCCAGCCCGTGGGCCGCATGCGGAGGTCGAAGGTTCCGTCGGCGAACAGGTCGATCAGCGCGTAGCACGGGTCGCAGTAGGTCTTGGTGGGCTTCCACCACCCGCCGCACACCGCGCCGCCGCAGCAGTAGGTCACGCCGTCGGCCTCGCAGCGGTCGATGAGGTGCGTGTGGCCCGAAAGGACGAGCTTCACGCGGCCCGACTTGCGGAACACGCCGTGCAGCGTGTTCGAGTCGAGGTGCACATAGTCGCCCGTCACGACCGACTCGCGCTCGCGCACGATGTTCTCGCCGCGGACTACGGGCGTGATCGTGACGATCGGCACATGCGACACCACGACCGTCGGCAGCGTGGTCGCGGCGAGATCGGCCTCGAGCCACGCACGCTGCTCGGGGTTCAGATAGCACAGGTACTTGCACTCGTCCTGCGGATCGGGCTCGACCGAGGAAAGGACGACGAAGTGCCAGCCGTTGCGGTCGAAGCTGCGCCAGCGCTGCGCGAGCTTCAGCTCGGCGAGCGAGCGCGCGTAGCCGTAGTCGGGCTCGCTGCCGTCGGTCGCGGCCTTCGAGCGGCAGAAGCCGAAGATGTCGTGGTTGCCGAGGCAGTGTTCGACCGGCACCTTGCAGTGCTCCGCGAAGAGCCGGTGCAGCAGCGCCCACTCGCGGTCGACCTGCGCGCGCTTGGTGGCGTAGCCGTCCATGATGAGGTCGCCGCCGGTCAGGATCATCTCGATGCCGTCTGCCTGCGCCGCATCGAAGGCGCGCTTCATGCCCGGCTCGCTGTCGCGGTCGGGCGTGATGTGGAGGTCGGTGAAGTGCGCGAAGCGCAGGGAGCGGCTCGCGCGCTCGGGCGCGGCCTGCGCCGTCTGCGCCGCGGCGTGCGTGGGAAGCCCGACGGCTCCGCCAAGCGCTGCAAGCCCGGTGAGTGCCGTGAAGCTCCGACGGTCGAGGTTGGTCTGCATGGGGGCAGCGTACGGGAAGGTGGCAGCGCGCTTGCGGCGGCAGCGCCGCGACTTGCGCGGGCTTTCACCCGTCGCGGCGGCGGCGCGCCACGAAGGCGTCGAACTCCGCCCGAGTGACGCGTCCGTCGCCATCGGCGTCGGCCGCCTCGAAGGCGCGCTCGACGACCGCCCCGCCCTCGCCGCGCTCGATGGCGCCGTCGCCGTCCGAGTCGAGCGCTGCGAACTGCGACGCACGGTCGCGCAGGCGGCCGCGCACGCCGCCCTCTCCAAGCGCAGGGCCACCGCCGACCACCTCGTACTCGACATAGCCGATCAGCATTTCGTCGGTGGTCTGCTGGCCCCATCGCACGCGCTTCGCCGGGTCGGGGTTGGCGGGGTTCGCCGCCGAGTTGTCGAACACGGCCTCGATGCCGAGGGTCGTGCCGCGCCGAAGTTCGACGGGCACCGCGTAGTCGTAGGAAAGCTGCCAGTTGAAGTCGTAGCGCGGAATGTCGAGCAGCGCGGTGCGCGTGCCGAGCGACTCGGCGTAGGCGCGGAAGCTCCTTCCGCGCGTGTGCATGTGGGGCATCCACGAAAGGATGCGCACATCGGTGGGAAGGGTCATCGCCATGCCCTCGCGGTGGTCGGCGGCGCCGGGCGGAATGTCGAGCCGCGGGTCGAAGAGCCCCGCGGTGTGCACCTCGCGCTCGGGTGCGGCGGGCGCGAACACGAGGCCGATGCGGGTGCGGTCGGCGGTCTCGCGGCCGTTCGGCGTGTAGTGGAGCTGGAACACGAGGTCGGCTCCCGCAGGCAGACGCTTGGCGCGCGTCGGGTCGTACACGCGCGAACCGTTGCCTGGCACATAGGCCGCGAAGAAGCCGCGCGCCTCATCGGCAGGGCCACGCGCGCCCTTCGGCACGGCGAAGACGAGCACATGGTGCACCACATCGCGCGCGGTCGGAGCGACCTCCCAGGCGCGAACCCAGCGGTCCTCGGTGAAGCCTGTCTCGACGCGTAGGTTCACATAGGGCATCGTGCCCGACGCCTTGACCGCGACTTCGCGAGGCAGTTCGAAGACGGCGTCGGGCGCGCCGATGCGCCACTCGGGCGCGGGACCGCGCGGCGGAGGAGCCTTGGCGAGGTCACCGATCGGTCGCTCGGCGGCATCGAGCCACGCGAGCAGCGTCGATTTCTCGCGCTCGGAGAGCGACGCGTCGTTCGCGAAGCGATGCGCCGGATCGGCGGGCGGCGCGGCGAACCACGGAGGCATGGTGCCGTCGCGCACCGCACGCGCGATGTTGCGCGCGCGCTTCGCGAGGTCGTCGGCCGACTCGAGGGGAAACGGCGCGACGCCGCCCGCACGGTGGCATTCGGTGCAGGCGTGGGCCACGATGGGCGCGACCTCGGTGGCGTACTCGGGCACGCGCGGCGCGGGCGCCGTGTCGGTGTCGGTGTAGGTGTCGGAAGCGCGCGACGACGGAGCCGAACCCGATGCCGCAGTTGCGGCGAGCACGGCTGGAAGCAGGGCCGCGAGAACGGTGGCGAATGGCGTCGAACGGACCCTCATGGCGCTTCCCAACGACCGAATTCTGGCGGGAATTGCCGCAGCGGCACGCGAGTTGTCCCAATTCCCAGCCCGAGGGCCTCAAGTCCCCCCCGCCGCTTGACGATCCTGCGGCGGGCGGTATCCTTTCCGTCCCACATCCCAATCCCCTATAGCTCAATGGTAGAGCGGGCGGCTGTTAACCGCCAGGTTGCTGGTTCGAGCCCAGCTGGGGGAGTTCCCAAAGCGGGTTGATCGAGAACGGTCAACCCGCTTGTTCGTTGATGGGGGACACGGGAACATCGACCCTGATGCGCTGGGGCGCATCTTGGCGCTCTCTGCCGCTCTCTCGGGTTCTCGCATCAACCCTGCTCGCACCGATCCGTGGGTCCGTGAGGTCGCCCCGCGGAGGGGTTGCTCTCACGCGCTCTCTGCTCTCGGTGAACAGCTTCGTGTGGCTCGCGTCAGGCGCATGTGCCTCGAAACTCGGCCATACTGACGGCGATGAGGATTCTCACCCGCCCGGCAGCCCTCCGACCCGGAGACA
>JBJTOV010000239.1:0-3223 GCA_046074745.1 Planctomycetota bacterium
CTCGTGCATGTCCTCGAGGAACTGGGGCTTTCGGGCCGTGTTCCCGTGCTTCGGCTCGGGCTGGTCACGCCCGTCGACGAGTCGACGCTCGAGCGATTCCTCGACCGCGTGCAGCAGGCGGTGGTGCTCGAGCCGCGGCCGGGCAGCACGGGCGCCGCGATCCTCGAGGCGACCGACCTGCTGCGGCGCCAAGGCATGCGGGTGCCCTCGGTGTTCTCGCGCGTGGTGCCTGCGCCGCCGCGGGCCGAGCGCGCGTCCGATGGCGCCGAGGATTCCGAAGGCGCAGACGACCCGATCGAACTCGGCCTCGACGATGCGCTGCGTCCATCGGTGCTCGTGCGCAAGGTCATTCACCTGCTGCACGCCGTGCGGCCATCGCTTGCGGTCGCGACCAGGCTCGAGCCGCCCGACGAGGAGCTCGAGTCGCTGGCGGTGCCTGCGCGCGACGCGGGGCTCGGCGCGGCGAGCGCCGCCGAGACCGTTCGGCAGGTGATCGTCGAGCTCGATCAGGAGCTCCGGTCGCAGGCCGACACGGCGGGCGAGGACGCGCCCGCGGCGATCACGCTCGATGCGCTGCCCGCACGCACCGACCTCGCGCGCACGGTGGTGGCCGAGGTGATCTCGGGCCGGCGATTCGCGCGCGAAGGCCTCGAGCTCGTCAGGCAGGCCGCGCGCGACGGGCTCCGCAGGCTCGTGGTCGTGATCGGCGTCGGCGGAGGCGGCGACGACGCCCAGCTGTCGCGGCTGGCCGATGCGGCGATCCCGCCCGCCGAGGGCGAGCGTGCGCGCGTGATGCGCGCCGACATCAACGACCGCGCGGCCGTGCGCGAGACGCTTGCGCGCGCCGCCGCGCAGCAGGGGCTGACCGTGGTCGTTCTTCTCGACGGACCGCCGCCGCGGCTCGACATCGACGCGATCGAGCGCACCTTCGTCGAGCGCGATCGCCTGGGCTACCAGCCGCAGCTGCGGCTCGTCTGGAGCGCCGACATCGCCTGCGAGCTGCGGCCGCCGCCCATGGCGGGCCTGCTCGAGGACGCCGAGGAGCGGGGCGCGACGCCGATCCAGGGCAGCTTCACGGTCGAGGACCTCGGCGCGCGCGTCGACGGCATCCAGTTCCGTGCGAGCGCGCTCAGCGAGCAGGTCGAGGTCGTGCGCACGCGGCCGCCGATCGCGCCGTTCTCGCGCTCGACCGCGGGCCTGACGCCGCCGCGCGCGCTGCATGGCGAGCAGGGCACCTACCGCGTGCATGTCGCAGGGCTGCGCGGCGGTTCGCCTGGCGTGCTCTCGCGCATCCTGTGCGATGCGGGCCGCGCCATGGGCTACCGCGTCGAGGCGGTCGCGTCCGACGAGGCGTGTGGGCGCGGGCGCCGCGCGTGGGCGCAGGTGCTGTTCGTCCGATGGCGCGAGGAGGAGTCGCGCGCACCGCGCACCGCGACCGTTCCGTACGGCGAGGCAGACCTCGTGATCGGCGTCGACGCGGTCGAGACGCTGCGCGCGCTCGGCCCCGACCCTGCGCTGCGCGTGGCGAGCTTCGCGCGCACCACCGTGGTCGCGAACAGCGGCCCGCTCGAGGACCAGTTCGAGGAGCCGCTCGTGGCGCTGTGCGGCGGACTGCCCGCGGCGGTCGAGCGCTGCGCGCAGGCCGTGCATTCGCGTGTCGAGGACTTCGCGGCCACCTGCCGCACGCTGCTCCTTTCCGAGCGGCTGGTCGACCTCGTTCTGCTCGGCGTGGCGTTCCAGAAGGGGCTGGTGCCGGTGTCGCTCGAGGCGATCGAGGCCGCCGTGCGCCGTGCCGAGGCGAACGGATTCGGTCGGTCGTTCGAGGCGTTCATCCTGGGCCGCCGCCTGGCGACCGGCATGGTCGTGCGCCGCGCGGCCGAGGAGCGCGAGCCCGTGGAGCGCCTGGTGCGTCGGCTCTCGCTCGAGCTCGTGCGCGAGCGCTTCGGCGGACGCAGGCGCGCCCAGCGCTACGCGCTCAGCGCGAACGGCATGGCGCTCGCGTTCAGCCGCTTCGGCGCGGGCGACGATGTCGACCGCGCGTCGCGCGCCGCGGTCACCGCGCTCCACCGCGCGATCGTGTGGGGCGGCACGCGCATGATGCGCCGCTACGAGCGGCTGCTTGCGGAGCTTCTGCGCGCCGATCCGAGCGGCGAGATGGCGATCCTCGCCGCCGAGCCGCTGGCCGACGCGGTGCTCGTGCGCGATGTGATGTATGTGCTGTCGATGTCGACGAGCCTCGAGCAGCGCAGGCGAATCCGCGAGCGGCTCGGCGTGCGCGCGTCGCACGGCGATGCGCTCGAGCGACGCTTCCTGAGCCGCTTCGAGCTCGCGCTCGGCTCGCGCAGGATGCGGCTCGACTTCCGCTCGAGCGATTGGCCCGCCGAGGTGGTGCGCCTGCTGCGGCCGCTCGTGCCGTGGGCGCTGCGCGGCGACGCGCGTGCGCAGGAGGTGCGCGAGTACGCGATCTCGCTCGCCGAGCGCGCCGCCCGCGGATTCGCCGACGAGCCCGCGCTGTGGTCGATGTGCGTGCGGCGGTTCGCGATGCTCGCGTCGGACGGCGGGCTTCGCTCGCTGAGCGCGGCGGAGCTCCGCGCGGGCGTCGAGGGGCTGTAGCGGGCGATTCGCGTTCATGCGATCGCAGGGGGCCTTGCGAGGCGCCGCGCGCCGATGCAGTTTCGCCGTGAAGGCCCACGCCACCGCCGTCAATCCCCGCGCCACCCCGCAGGCCGCGTCAGGCGCCCTTCGCGCGCTGCTCGTGGCGCAGCTGGCCGCACGCCGCGGCGATGTCGCGGCCGCGGCTCGCGCGGATGTGGGTGTTCACGCGCTTCTCGCGCAGAATCTCCTGGAACCGCCGCACATCCTCGTTGCCCGGGCGCTCGAACGGCACGCCCGCGACCTCGTTGTAGCGGATCAGGTTCACATTCGCGCGCATGGTCCGCGCAAGGCGCCCGAGCTCCTCGGCGTGCTCGGGACGGTCGTTCACCCCGCCGAGCAGGATGTACTCGAGGGTGATCTCGCGTCCGGTCTTCACGAACCACTCCTGGCACGCGTCGAGCAGTTCCTCGATCGTCGAGTATTCCGCCCATGGAATGATCTGCCTCCGCAGTTCATCGAACGGAGCGTGCAGCGAGAGGGCCAGCGTGACGGGTATCTCGAAGGTGCAGAGTTTCCGGATCGCGGGCGGGAGCCCAACCGTCGACACCGTGATCCGTCGCGCGCCGAT
>JBJTOV010000240.1:0-5517 GCA_046074745.1 Planctomycetota bacterium
CTGCTCTCGGCAGTCGGTCTGCCCGCAGTAGCACTGACGCGGCGTATGGGCACGGCCCTCGATGAGCGCCTCGATGGCAAGCCCCTGCTGCTGCGCGTGGCCGAACTCGCCGCCCACGGCGTTGCGGCCGTCGCGCGCCACGCGGTCGATCACCACGCCGCCGCCCACGCCCGTACCGAGGATCACGCCGAACACGACGCGCGCGCCGCGCGCCGCGCCCGCCACCGCCTCGGCGAGCGCGAAGCAGTTGGCATCGTTCGCCATGCGCACCTCGCGGCCGAGCGCGCGCGCCAGGTCTTCGCGCAGCGGACGCCCGTTCAGGCAGGTCGAGTTCGAGTTGCGCTGCAGCCCCGTGACCGGCGAGATCGAGCCCGGTGCGCCCACGCCGACGGGTGTCTCCCGAGGAACGCCGACATCGGCGGCAAGCCGCGCGACAAGCCCCTCCATCGCGCGGATCGTGCCCTCGTACTCGCCCTGCGGCGTCGGCACGCGCTCGCGCCACAGCACCTCGCGCTCGCCGCGCACGGCGGCGGCCTCGATCTTGGTGCCGCCGAGGTCGATGCCGATCCGGATCTCGCTCACGCGCTCCTCCCGCGCAGGTCGCCCATCGCGGCCGCGACCTCAAAGGCGAGCATGGCGCCGAGCCGCGCGGTGCGGTCGTCGATGTCGCGCTCGGGGCAGAGCTCGGCGATCTCGACCCCGCGCACGCGGCCCGACGAGAGGATCGCGCGCAGGACGCGCCTGAACGCGGCGTCAGGCGCGATGCCCATCGCGCTCGGCGCGCTCACCCCAGGAGCGAACGCCGCGGCGAACACATCGAGGTCGATCGAAAGGCAGATCTCGGATTCGCCCGCCGCCGCATCGACCGCGTCGAGCACCTCGTCGACCATGTCGATCGCCAGGCACTCGGCGTCGACCATGGTCACGCCCGCAGCCTCGGCGCGCGCGATCAGGCCGCGCGTGTTCGCGCCGCGCTGCATGCCGAGCACGGCGTAACGGAAGCTCGCGCCGCGCGCGCGGCACCACTCCATCGCCTGCGTGTACGGCGTTCCCGAATTCGGCCCGTCGCCAGGCACGGGGCGCAGGTCGAGATGCGCATCGAAGTTGATGCAGGCGGGCGCGGTTCCGATCGCTTGCGCCACGCCGAGGAAATGCCCGAACGCCTGATCGTGGCCTCCACCGAGGACAAGAGGCGTTCCACCGAGCCGCACGATGCGCTCGACCGCCCATGCGAGGGCCTCCTGCGTGGCGAGCACCGACTTGCCGCACGCCACTTCTCCTGCATCGACGATCGAAACGCCCTCGACCGACGGCAGGTTTCCGAGCCGTTCGCGCAGCTTGGACGCACCTTCGCGCGCGCCTCGGCGGCCGCCGTTCCGCGACACGCCATCGTCGCACGCATAACCGACGCATGCGATCGCGGGCCCTGAAAGTCGCGGCAGTTCGACGCGCAGATCGACCGGGCGCACCACCTGATGCCACCGCTCGAGCATGGGATCGTCGCCGTCGTCGCGGCCGCTCCACCACGCCGCATCGCCCGGCGCGTACGCCGCGGGCACGCTCACTTCTTGCCTCCGAAGATCCCTTCGAGCGCGCCGCCCACGCCTTCCTTCAGCTTCTCGCCCGCGCCCTCGACGGCACCCTCGACGGCCTTCCCCGCACCCTCGAGCGCCTTCTTGCCCACATCGCCAAGCTCGGCGCCCACCTTCTTCAGCGCCTCGCCCGCACCCTGCAGACCTTGGTCGACCGCGTCGCGGAGCGGCCCGCCGATCGCGGCGCCGATTCCCTCAACCGCGCCTTGCAGCCCGCCGACCACATCGGCGCCTAGACCTTGGATGTTCGCGGCGATCACGCCCTTCATCACCGATCCGATCACGACGCCCGACAGCTCGCTCGCGAGCACATCCACGCCGCCCTTCGACGAAAGCTCGCGGATCACGAGGTCGGGCAGCTTCACCTCGACCACGCCGTCCTTGCCGCCCACGAGGTTGCGCAGGTTCACCTGCACGCGCTCGAGGCGCAGCTCGTGGATCACGGCCTCCTTCGGCTCGCCCGCGGGCTCGGCGGGCTCGCCGCTCCCGCCCGTCGCCTTGCCGATGTTCTCCGAGATGCGCTTCACATTCAGCACGCCCTCGGCGTCCTTCTCGACCTCGACCACGAGGTCGCTGATCGCCACGCGCTGGATCTCGATCTTCTCGCCGAGGAAGTCGCCGACCCCCGCATCGACCGCGATCTCGCCGAGCTTCACGAACTGCGCGGCCGTGTAGCCGCTTGGATTGTCGACCTCGAGCCCGCGCACCGCGGTCTTGCCCGAGAAGACGCCGATCGAGACATCCGAGGCCTTGGTCGGCGTGCCGAGCGCGTGGCGGCCCGCCGCCGCGATGCCCGCCTTCGCGATCGGATCGATGGCAAGCACCAGCGCCACGGGAACCGCCACCACGAGGATCGCAAGCACGAGAAGCAGCTTCTTGAGCACCCCGCCCCGCCGCGCAACCGCGCGGGCGCGAGCGCATGCAGCGCGCTCCGGCGTCGAAGGCATCGTCGAACCCGTCGTGCGTGTCGTCATGGGGCGCAGAATACGCGCCTACCGCCCTTTCGGGCGCAGGGTGCATTCCGCCTTCCGAGCGGCTAGGATCGTCCCCCCATGCTCGAACCAGACATGAACTCGGCCGAGGCGAAGCAGGCGATGGCGAACATCCGCTCGCTGCTCTCCTACATCGGCGAGGACCCCGACCGCGAGGGGCTGCTCGACACGCCCTCCCGCGTGGTCAAGGCCATGCACGAGCACTTCTGGGGCTACCACGCCGACCCGATCGAGCCGCTGCAGCGCACCTTTACCGAGATCGAGGGCTACGACGAGCTGGTGCTGCTCCAGGACATCGAGGTCCACAGCCACTGCGAGCACCACATGGTGCCGTTCGTGGGCAAGGCGCATGTGGCGTACATCCCGAACGGCCGCGTGGTCGGGCTCTCGAAGCTCGCCCGCGTGGTCGACATCTACTCGAAGCGCCTGCAGGTGCAGGAGAAGCTGACGGCGCAGGTCGCGAACGCCATCAACACCACGCTGCGCCCCCACGGCGTGGCGGTGGTGATCCAGGCCCGCCACTTCTGCATGTGCTACCGCGGCGTGCGCCAGCCGGGGGCGGTCACCACCACCTCGAAGCTGCACGGATCGTTCCTTTCGAACCCGGCGGCGCGGATGGAGCTCTTCACCCTGCTCGGGCTCAAGCCCGACTGACGGCGGCCCGACGCCCCCCCGCCGTCGCGAGGAATTTTCAGAGAATCTCCCCCGCGGTCCCGAGCAGTGCGGGCGCATTTCCTGTCTCTCCATGCAGGCCTGGTCCGGCAGGCCTCACCAAGGAGCTTTGAAATGCGCATGTCCAGCACTGTTTCCGCCTGGGTCGCGATCCACGGCACCCTTCTCGCCGCGTCGGCCGCCTCCGCCCAGACCTTGGTCGGGCAGGGCATGTTCGGCGTGGACTTCAAGTCCGCGTACCCGTGCGACCCGAACACCAATCTCGGTGCGCAGAAGGACCTCGACCTCGGCCTTTGGCACGGCATCGCCCTGAGCCCGGGCGGCGTGGTGACCTGCTGGGCGAACGGCTTCCCGAGCGGCAATGTGCATGGCCAGCTCAATGTCCCGACCACGCTCGGCGTGGTGAACGATGTCGATGCGGGCTTCACGCACAATGTCGTGCTCAAGTCGAACGGCCGCGTCGCATGCTGGGGCCGCAACCAGTTCAACCAGTGCCTCCCGCCCCTCCTCCTCCAGAACCAGACCGTCGTGGCGGTTTCCGCGGGCGGTGACTTCTCGCTCGCGCTCGACTCGAACGGCACCATCTGGGGCTGGGGCGACAACCAGTTCGGCCAGCGGATCGCGCCCGCGGGCACCTACACGCAGATCTCGGCAGGCGACTACCACACCATCGCGCGTCGCAGCGACGATGTCGTGGTCGCGTTCGGCCTGAACGGAAACGGCCAGTGCAATGTGCCGAGCTTCCTGGCCACGCCTTCGGCCGCCATCAACACCCTGAAGATCTCGGCGGGCGCCGCGCACTGCGCCGTCGTCTACCAGATGATCGATGCCGAGTTCCCGGGCAACTACATCGTGTGCTGGGGGTTCAACAACTACGGACAGTCGGGCAGCTTCTTCGCGACCGACTACATCGATGTCGCCGCGGGAACCTTCCACACCGTGGCGCTGCGCGCGAACGGCACGGTGGAGTGCATCGGAAACAACGGCTTCGGGCAGGCGAACGGCATTCCAAACACCATCTCGAAGGCCAGCAGGGTCGCGGCGGGCTTCTTCTCGACCGCCACGCTGCGCGTCGACAACGACTGCGGCACGGGCGTCGGCTGCTTCACCGCGCATGCCACGCCGGGCTGCGCCAATGCGAACTGCTGCGCCCTGACCTGTGCGCTCGATCCGTACTGCTGCGACTCGCAGTGGGACACCATCTGCGTGAGCGAGGCCGCGGTCGTGTGCGGCGGATGCGGCACGGGTGTCAGCTGCTACCAGGCGCACGCGACCCCGGGCTGCGCCAACACCACCTGCTGCACCACGATCTGCTCGCTCGATCCGTTCTGCTGCGAGACCCAGTGGGACAGCCTCTGCGTGTCGGGCGCCAACAGCACCTGCAAGCAGGGCGACCTGAACGGCGACGGTCAGATCAACGCTGCCGACCTGAGCGCGATGCTCGGCTCATGGGGCCAGCCCGGCGCGGGCGACCTGAACGGCGACGGCACCACGAACGCCGCCGACCTGTCGCTCCTCCTCTCGAAGTGGGGAACCTGACGCACGCCGCATCAACCCGACGAAGCCCGCCCGGCGACCCCGGGCGGGCTGTCTTTTTCGGCGAATGCGCCGACGGAACCTGCCGATATCCTGCCTTCCCCGCATTCCGCGGCCCCACACCATGTCCGAAGTCACCTCGCCGTCGCCCTCCCCCGCCGCCCCGAAGAAGATGGACGACATCGTGTCGCTCTGCCGCCGCCGTGGCTTCATCTTCCAGTCCTCCGAGATCTACGGCGGAATCAACGGCTTCTGGGACTACGGCCCCCTCGGCACCACGCTGAAGCGGAACCTGAAGAACGCGTGGTGGAACGATGTGGTCGAGCGCGAGCTCGTCGGACCCGACGGAAACCCCGTCGACATCGTGGGCGTCGACTGCACGATCATCATGAACCCGAAGACCTGGGTCGCCTCGGGCCATGTCGGCGGCTTCAACGACCCGATGGTCGACTGCAAGGAGAGCAAGCAGCGCTATCGCGCCGACCACCTCGCGGTGCTCGGGTCGTCCGCCCCCGGCGCACGGCTGCATGCCTTCATCGAGAACGACGACGAGCAGCGCGCGGCTGCCGCCAAGGCGCTCGCCAGGTACGAGAAGCGCGACGCGCTCGACCCCGCGGTGCATGTGCTGCGCCCCTACATGTCGCTCTCGGCCGAGGAGCGCGCGCGCACCATGTGCCCGCACGCGAAGGAAACGGGCACGCTCACCTATCCTCCCCCTTTCCCCC
>JBJTOV010000241.1:0-9650 GCA_046074745.1 Planctomycetota bacterium
GGGGTTGTGCGCAAGGACGCGCGGATTCTTGTTCCCGAGCAGGAACTCGAACTCGCGGAACTGCGCGCTCTGGAAGCCGCTCGAGTTGGCGAGGAAGCTGCGGAACGAGAGGAACGAGACCGGCGTCATCGTCTCGAGCACATCGATCTGCTGCACCATCGTCTTCAGGATGGTGAGCATGCGCTTGAGCGTGGCGCATGCGTCCTGCGCGCGCCCCTCCGACAGGCAGCGCACCAGATGGTCGCCCTCGTGCAGCTGCTGGCGGAACCACAGCTCGTACACCTGGTGGATCACGATGAAGAGCATCTCGTCGTGCTCGGGCGCGCCCGTCGCGGGGTGGCGCGACAGCGGCTGCTGCAGCGAGAGAAGCTCGGGGACCTTGAGATAGCTTCCGTAGGTGAGGTTCACGCGCGCAGCGTAGCGCATCAGCGAACGCCGAACGCCGCGGACGCGCCTCAGCGACCGACGTTCGCCGAAGCCTTGGTCACCTGCAGCCGCCCGCTGCGCATGTCCCAGACGACCTCCGCCGCGCGCACGGGCGCGGGCTGGCCCTTCACCATCACGGTCACCATGCGGCCCTCGGCCGCCGTGAGCGTGGCGATGCCCGTCTTCACCGAGTAGTCGAACGCACCGCACTCGATGTCCTGCTCGGGCGTGCGGATGAACACGCCACCCGATGCGCGCACGCCGAGGAGTTCCGCGGGTCCGCCGAGGTCGACGCCCCGCGCGCCCGATGCGTCCGCGGATGCCGTGGTTGCAGCCGTGGTGGTCGCAGCCGCCGCGACCTCGGGCCTGCGCACGATCGCCTCGAGCGCGTCGCAGCGCATCGACATCGTGTCGTCGGCGCGCAGACCCGCGTGCAGCATCTCGACCTCCTCGTCCATCGCGATCCGATAGACATCGTCGTACTGCCGCGCGAGCGCCATGCCGCGCTTCCAGCGGAACCGCGTGGTTCCGTCGCCGCCCGGCCCGACGGCCCCCGCGCGCGCCGCGTCGCCGCCCGCAGGCACATTCACGAGGATCGTGCCCGCGCCCGGCACCGCGCCCTCGCGCGTGCGCATGTCATACTCGATGTGCTCGCCCGTCACCTTGAAGACGCGCGGGTCGCCCGACCTCGACGCATCGGGCCACAGCCTGCTCTCGATGCGCGCGTCGCCCTTCGCCACGAATCGCTCGAGCGCGCGCGCGGTGTCGGCATCGTCGCCGCGCGGCGCGGCCGCCTCGGGCCCAACCGTCAGCACGATCGACTTCGCGTCGACCGCGTCCGAGCCGTTGTCGGCCGGCCTGCTGCGCACCTTCACATCGCCGCGGATGTCGACGGTGCCGCGGCCGTCCGCGGCCTCGGCATAGGAGAACGCGTCGCTCCACGAGGCTTCGAGCGACTCGTTCCCTGCGGGCGAGGGACGCTCGATGCGGCCGTCGCCAAGCGCAAGCGGCGCGCGGAAGGTGCGCAGTCGGCCGGGGCCGTCGCTGCGCGCGCTGCGCCCCGCCTCGTCGAGCTCGAGGCCGCGCAGTCCGTCGGCCATCAGGTTGGTGCGCACGATGGCGATGTCGGCGCCTGCGAGCCGCAGCGTGCGCCGCACGGCGTCGCCCGAAAGACCGTCGGCGAACACGCGCGCGCCTTCGGCAAGCCGCACCTGCACGCCGCCCTTGGTCTCGACCTTCTCGACATCGATCTGGCCGAACTCGCCCGCAGGCGCGCTTCCGCCCTCGGCGCGCTCGCGGAAGGTGACGAGGAGGTCCTCGGTCCACACCGTCTGCCGGTCGTCGCGCGCCTCGATCCTCCGGGTGGCGACCAGGCGCCGCGGCACGGAATCGCCCTTCGCGTTCGCCGCGAGGTAGAGCTCGAGCCGCTCGGCCTGCATCGCGCCCGCGGCGCCGCGGCGCTCGACGCGCACGCCGCCGTCGGCCACGATCGTGTCCACGCGGTCGTCCGCCGCGGGGTCGAAGGCCACATCGAGCGTGGCGCACTCGAGCCCGAACTGGCGGCCGCCCACGGCCACGACGCCTTAGAAGCGCGCGCGCTCGAGGCGCGAGTCGCGCCGACGATCGTCGTCGGTGGCGGCGCCATCGCCGCGCGGCGCGAGGTCGAGCAGCACCCCGCCCTTCCACGCGATCTCGAGCTCCTTGGCGGCCGCGTCGAAGCGGAACCGCTCCGACGGCGGCACGGCCTGCAGCGCATGCGCGGGGTCGGCCGACGCAAGCATGCGCGCGATGTCGGGTGAGAGCGCGGGCACGGCCTCGAGCATCGCGACGCCACGCGCGGCTCCGCGCGCGAACGCCATGCGCCCGGGCCCCTCGAGACGCGCCTTGCCCTCGGCCAGGTTCGCGAAGAACCGCTCGCCCTCGAGCGCAAGCCGCGGACTCGCGAGCGAAAGCGGAGCGCCCTCGGCGCCCGCGGCCCACACCTGTTCGTCGCGCACGCTGTAGCGAAGCGTGCGGCACACCGTGCGCGACTGCGAGCGCGCGTCGACGAGCTCGACCTCCGCGCCCACCACATCGAACCGGATGTCGTCGACCGACGCGAGCTGGTCGTCGGCGGCCGTCGCAGGAAGCATCACGAGCCTGCCGCCGAAGGTGACGGTCACGCCGTCCTCGGGCGCCGCGGCTCCGCTCTGCGCAAAGGCGAGCGCCACGGGCGCCACGCGCGGATCGATCCGCGCCGACTGCGCTTCGGGCGACGCTGCGGGCACGAACGCGAGGTCGTCGAGCCCCTTCGACTCGAGGCTGAACACCGCGAGCAGTTCGTCGCCGCGCACGCTGTTCACGAGCGCGCCGTCGCGGGTGCGTTCGACCTGCACCCCGCCTGAAAGGACGAGGCGGTAGAACTCGGGCGCGGGCGTGGGCGTGGGCGCGGGCGCGGGCGCGGCGCCGGCCTTCGCGGGCTGCGTCGCCGCAGGATCCGCAGGAACTTCTGCACGCGGCGCCCGGCGCTTGGCCGCCATGGCGCGCGCCGCGCGGTCGATGCGGATCGGCTCGAGCGCGCGGTCGACGGTCAGGCGCTCGATGCCGTCGCCGTCGCCGTCAAGGACGAGCGAAAGACCCTCGCCTGCGAAGCTGCCCGCATCGGTCGCCACGCGCACCGCGCGCTCGCAGCGCACCTCGCAGAGCACGCCGTCGAAATGGGCCTGGTCGGCCGTCACCACCACCGCGGGCACATCCTTGTCGACATCGACGCGGCGCCCGCCCGACGGCTTGAACAGCCGCACCTCGACATCCTCCTCGAGCGTTCCCGACTCGAGCGCACGCCGCGGCACGAACGCCACGCCCTTGCGCGCGGCCAGCGCCAGCACGCGCCCGTCCTTCATGTAGATCACGGCGCGCGGCTCGGCCATCGACAGCTGGCTGCCAGGAAGCGGATCGAGCTTGGTCGCGCTGTACTGCTGGGCGAGCCTGCCCTCCTCGTCGGCCACCTGGATCCACGCGCCCGCGGGCAGCGTGACCGCCGTCTGGTCGGCGATCGATCCCGACGCGCGCGCCAGTTCCTCGGCGCTCGCCGTGCGCGGCACGAGAAGCTCCTGCGCCTCGTCGAGGCGGCTCGCACGCGCGGGCGGCGCATTGCCTTGGTCGAAGTTGATCGCCGCGACCACCACGAGCACCGCGAGCGCCCCTGCGGGCACGGCGAAGAGCAGGCCGCGGTTCCGCTCGACGAGCGCGCGCAGGTTCATGCCCCGCGCTCCGCGGCTCCGAACGCGGGGTCGAAGAGGCGCACGGCCTCCTCCCAGCGCCCCTGCGCCTTCAGGATGTGCTCGACCGCCTCGCGCACCGCGCCCGAGCCGCCCGGCCGCGCCGTCACGAAGCGCGCGAGATCGAGCACTTCCTGCGACGCATCGCGCACCGCGATCGGCAGCCCGCAGCGGCGCAGCACGGGAAGGTCGGGAAGATCGTCGCAGATCATGGCGACCTGCGACGGCTGGAGGCCGAGCTCGCCGAGCAGTCCGTCGAACGACGAGCCCTTCTCCTTCGAGCCCGCGATCACATGGCGCACGCCGAGCTCGCGCAGGCGATGGCGCAGCGCCATGCCGTTGCGCCCCGTGATGATGGCGATCTCGAGGCCGAGCTTCGCCCACATGCGCATCGCGGCGCCGTCGCGCACATGGAAGCGCTTGGTCTCGTGGCCCGCGTCGTCGATGGCGATGCCGCCATCGGTGAGCACGCCGTCGACATCGAGGCAGAGGAGCTTGATCTGTTCGAGCGCCACAGGGCGAGTGTACCGCGCTCAGGCCGACGGCATCAGGATCAGCATGCCGAGCGTGAAGTAGATCGCCGTGGTCGCCGTGTCGGCGAGCACGAGCGCCACGGGCCCCGCCGCAACGCTCGGGTCGAGCCTGAACGCGTGCAGCGCCAGCGGAATCGACCCGCCCGCCACCGCCGCGAACACCATGCTTCCCGCAACGGCCGCGAACATGGTGAGCGCTCCCTCGGCGCCGCCGCCCCAGAGCAGGCTCACCCCCGCCACGATCGCGCCCGAGACGATGCCGAGCAGCACCGCCGTCATGGCCTCGACCCGCATCCCGCGCAGCGCCGCCGACGACCGCCGCTCGGGATCCATGCCCACCGAGATGGTCACCGCCTGCATGGCCACGCTCTCGCCGAGCGTGAGCACGAGCGGCAGGAAGAACGCGAGGAGCACCACCTTCTCGAGCAGTTCCCCGAACATCCACGCCACGATGGCGCACAGGATGCCGCCGCCGATGTTGCACAGGAGCCATGGCATCCGCATGCGGAAGCCCTCCCACGGCGTCAGGTCGTCGGCGTGCTCGACATCGAGGCCGAGCGTCTGGAACACCTGCCGCACGCGGGCGCGCTCGGCCTTCTCGAGCCGCTCGCGCGCGTACTGCTCGACATCGATCGCGCCGATCAGCCGCCCGTCGCCGTCGACCACGGGTAGCGCCAGCAGGCGGCGCTTCGCGAAGACCTCGAGCGCCTGGTCCATCGACATCTCGAGGCCGATCGTGGTCAGCTCGGTGCGCATCACATCGCGCACCAGCGCGTCGGGCGACGAGAAGAGGAGCGCCTTCGTCGGCACCTGCCCGACCAGCCTGTCGTCGTCGTCGACCGCGTACACATACACCACGGGATGGTCGATCGCGCGCATGCGCAGGTCGGCCAGCGCCTCGCGGATCGTCTGGTTCTGGTTGACCGCGGTCTGCACCATGCGCAGGCCGTGCAGCACGGGCGTCGCAAGCGCGGAGCCGGCCGAAACACTGGAGTTGCGCGCGGGAAGCATCGGCGCGGAGGGTAGCCGACGCGCGCCGACGCGTCAGGCGGCGGGCGCAGGGTCGGTCGCACCCGCGACCAGCAGCGCCGTCGCGATGTCGTACATCGCATGGGCCGCCGCCGCGATGCCGAAGCCGCGCACCGCGAACAGCGCGCCGAAGTACACGCCCGCGCCGAAGTAGAAGATGAAGCGCTGCGGCACGAACGCGCCGTCCGCACCGCGCAGCGGGTGGTACACCGTGAACGCCAGCGCGCTCAGCCCGATCGCGATCGCGTGCGCCCAGGTCCTCGGCGTCTTCAGCAGGTCGCCGAACACGAAGAGGAGAAGGCCGATCAGCGCCATGCGGAACACGAGCTCCTCGTAGAGCCCCGCGCCCACCGAAACCGCCACCTGCTCGCCGAGCGAGAGCGACGCGAAGTCGTCGACCCCCGCCGCAGGCACGGCCTTGAGCACCACCTGGCTGAAGACGAGAAGCGGCACCGCCGCCGCCGCGCTCTCGACGAACATGCGCGCGACCACCGAGAGGTTGACGATCCACGGCCCGCGCGTCAGCGCGTGCCACGCCAGGAACACCGCCACCAGCAGGAATCCCGGCAGCGAAAGGGCCAGTCCGTCGAGCCCGAACGCCCCGAAGAGGTCGAGCAGCCCGCGGTGCGCCTCGTTGGTCAGGAGCCCGCGCTCCGAACGCAGCACCTTCACCAGCTCGTACTCGTAGAACGCGATGAAGGGCAGCAGGAAGAACAGGATCTCGAGCGGCCTGCGCGAGGCAGCGAAGTATCCCTGCGCGGCGAAGGCCGAAAGCGACGACCCGACCGGCGGATCGTCCGCGCGATCGGGTCGCGAGTTCCTTCGGCCGCGGTCAGCCACGATCGACCGCCTTGCAACGGTCGCGGGCGGTCACGGCGTCACTTGCCCTTCTTGAGCGCGGCCACCTTGGAGGCCATGCGGCTCTTGCGACGGGCGGCGTTGTTCTTGTGGATCGTGCCCGAGGCGGCGATCTTGTCGAGGGTGCGCGCGGCCTTGCGCATCTCCTTCTCGGCGGCGGCGGCATCGCCCGCGGCGACGGCCTTGAGGAAGTCGCCCATGTCGGCCTTCACGCGGCGCTTGCGCCACAGGTTGAGGGCGTTGCGCTTGGCGGACTGGCGGACGCGCTTCTTGGCTGATTCGGTGTTCGGCACGGTGTTTCCTTCGGGGGACCTGAGTTGGATCGCCCATGATGCCGAATCGCGGGCGGATTTGCAAGTCTTGCCGACGCGGGAGGTTCGCCCGCCCCCCGCTGCCGGTGCGCTCTCGGCGAAATCCTCGAATCGGGCGAAAGACACGCCTCGGGGCGGGAATTGACTCCATAGTGCCTGCCGTGCAGAAGACTGCGAATCCGCTGGCCCGCAGCGCGGGTTCCGACGCGACCGACACCCGGGTCGCGGCGCGGGATGTCGCGCGCACGCTCGCGGCCGCGCTTCCCGTCAGGCCCGACCTGCTGCTGGTGTTCGGATCGTTTCACCATCGCGCGATGTTCTCGGACGCGCTCGACACGCTGCGCTCCGAACTCCACCCCGCGCACCTCCTCGCCTCGACCAACGAGACGGTCATCTTCGACGACCACGAAGCCGAGCGCACGGCGGGCCTGTCGGCGCTCGCCCTCTGCCTCCCCGGCACGGTGATCGAACCGTTTCGCTTCGACCTCGAGGACGGCCCGCCCTCGGTGTGGTCGCACGGGTTCATCGCCGAGCGCGTCGCGCTGCCCGGCACCGTCTCGCGCGCGTCGGTGCCGCTTCCGCACCGCGGCATGATCATGCTCGCCGACCCCTTCTCGGTGAACGCCTCGCACGCATGCGCGGCGATCGACGAGGCCGCGGGGCCGGGCGGCGCGCGCATCCACGGCGGCGTCGCGAGCGGCGCCAGCCTTCCCGGGCTCAATGTGCTCGGCTGCGACCTCCGCACCTCGCACGCGGGAATCGTGGGCGTCTCGATCTTCGGCGACATCCAGATGGATGCCTTCGCAAGCCAAGGCTGCCAGCCGGTCGGGCCGTGCATGGTGGTGACCAAGGCCGCGGGCGGCGCGCTGCTCGAGCTCGGCGGACGACCCGCGCTCGATGCGCTCGCCGACATGGCCGAGGGGCTGCCGCCCTCCGAGCGCGACCGCCTGCAGGCGGGCCTGCTCGTCGGGGTCGCGGCGCGCGCGGGCAAGACTCGGCTCGGGCGCGGCGACTTCATCGTGCGCCCCGCGGTCGACATCGACCGCACGCGCGCCGCCATCGTGCTTCCCGAGCCTGTCGCGGTGGGCAGCACCGTGCAGTTCCAGGCGCGCGACGGACAGATCGCCTCCGAGGACCTCTCGATGCTGCTCGACCTCGAGCAGGTGCGCGGCCCCGCGGTGGGCGCGCTCCTCTTCTCGTGCACCGCGCGCGGATCGCGCCTCTTCGCCGAGCCCGGCCACGATGCCGCCACGCTCTCGCGGCGCCTTGCCGTTCCGATCGCGGGCTGCCGCTGCGCGGGCGAGTTCGCGCCCATCGAGGGCCGCTCGTTCGTGCACAACCACTCGGCGGTCGGCGTGGTTTTCAGACCTGTCGCGCGCTGATCCCGCGCGGTTCGCGCGGCGCGCTTCGCGAAGAGCACCCGCTCGGCTACGCTTGGCGGCGTGGCACTCGGCGCGATCCTCGTCTCCCAGGGACTTCTCTCGAACGAGCAGCTCGAGCTCGCGCTGCGCGAGCAGCTTCGCGCGGGCGAGCGCCTCGAGCAGACGGTCTCCCGCATGGGGATCGCAAGCGGCGAGCAGGTGATGCGCGCCCTCGCCGACGAGCTGGCCCTGCCCTTCCTGCGCCTCGACGAGACCGACATCGACGACGACGCCGTGCGCCGCGTGCCGCCGCGCGTGGTGTTCAAGCTGCGCGCGCTGCCCGTGCGGATCGACGCGGGCCGCCTGCTGGTCGCGACCAGCGACCCGCTGCGCCTCGACAGCTTCGACGAGCTGCGCGTGGCCGCGGGCATGCCCGTCGACCTCGCGGTGGCCGAGGACCGGGACCTCGCCGCGCAGATCCGCGCCCGCTTCGGCGTCGCGGGCGATGTGCTCGAGGCGCTCGGCGCAGGCGCCGAGCCCGCGCCCGACCAGCGCGTCGAGTCGGGCGAGGCCGACGAGGCGAGCGAGGCGAGCGTGGTGCGCCTCGTCAACGACCTCCTCTTCGAGGCGATCCGCGAGCGCGCCACCGACATCCACATCGAGCCGTACGAGCACGAGCTCCATGTGCGCTATCGGATCGACGGCGTGATGTGCGACGCGGGCGTGCCCGCCACCATCCACCGCTTCCGCCACGCGATCACGAGCCGCCTGAAGATCATGGCGAACCTCAACATCGCCGAGAAGCGCCGCCCGCAGGACGGCCGCATCACGCTGCACCAGCGCTCGCCCGGGCAGAAGCCGCAGGAGTTCGACCTGCGGCTCTCGGTGATTCCCATGCTGTTCGGCGAGGGCGTGGTGCTGCGCATCCTGGCGAAGAACGCCGTGCTTTCGGGCCTCGACGAGCTGGGCATGCCGCCGCGCATCCTCGCGCCGTGGCGCGCGCTCGTGGCGCGGCCGCACGGCATCGTGCTCGTCACGGGCCCGACGGGAAGCGGAAAGTCGACCACGCTCTACGCGTCTCTGCGCGAGATCGTCGACGGACAGGTCAAGGCGATCACCGTCGAGGATCCCGTCGAATACCATGTGCCCGGCGTCAACCAGATCCAGGTCAACCACCAGGTCGGCCTCGACTTCGCCGCGGGGCTGCGCGCCATCCTGCGCCACGATCCCGACATCATCATGATCGGCGAGATCCGCGACGCCGAGACCGCGAACGCCGCGGTGCAGGCGTCGCTCACGGGCCACCTCGTGCTCTCGACGCTGCACACGAACGACGCCGCGGGCGCCGCCACGCGCCTGCTCGACATGGGCGTCGAGCCGTTCCTCGTGGCGAGCACCGTCGAGGGCGTGCTGGCGCAGCGCCTGCTTCGCCGCGCATGCAAGGCCTGCGCGGGCGAGCGGCGCGCCACCGACGAGGAGATCCGCGCGGGCTTCGGCGGTGCCGACGGCGTGGTTGCCGAGGCACGCGGCTGCCGCGAGTGCCGCAACTCGGGTTTCCGCGGACGAATCGGCTGCTACGAACTGCTCACGCTCGACGCCGCGGTGCGCCAGGAGATCATGCGGAGGGCGAGCGCCGACCGCGTGGCCGCGGCCGCCGCCTCGGCGGGCGGGCTGACCACGCTGCGCGAAAGCGCGTCCGAACTGGTCCGCCTGCGCACCACCACCCCGGGCGAGGCGCTGGCGGCCGTGAAGTCGGCGTGAGGCGTGGCCTGCACGGACCCGCGCTCACTCGAACCCGCGGCTCGAACCAACCCGCACCTGAACGAGCCTAGCCCGCGCGCGCGAAGCGCCTCTAGCTCCGCCCGGCCTCGG
>JBJTOV010000242.1:0-5971 GCA_046074745.1 Planctomycetota bacterium
CGTTGACCTTCCGCCCCAGCGCAGATATCCTTGCGGCCTTCCGGAGACCATAGCTCAGTTGGTAGAGCACCGGATTGTGGTTTCGGCTGTCGCGGGTTCGATCCCCGTTGGTCTCCCTTGTTTTCCGCGGCGACTTTCGCCTCAGCCCCTGGAACGGGGCTGAGGCATCTTCGCCGCGGGGAACGCCGTGTTTTCAGCGGCGACTTTCGACTCAGCCCCTGCAACGAGCCTACCGCAACTTCGGTGCGCGGGTGTTTTCGGCGCCGTAGGGTGTGATAGCGTCTCGGCATGCGGCTGATCGCGGTGCAGACCGATCCGGTGTGGCTTGATCCTGTCGAGAATCGGCGGCGGGTCGAGGCGGCGATCGACGCGGCGGGGTTCGCGGCGAACGACTACCTCGTGCTGCCCGAGATGTGCGAGACGGCGTGGACCTCGGATGCCGGCCACCTTGCCTGCCTCGACGGGATGAAGGTCGGTTCGGTCGAGTGGCTGTGCGCGCTGGCCCGAGCGCGCAAGGTGTGGCTGCAAGCGGGGTTTGGAGAGCGCTTGGCGGACGGGCGGCGCGCGAACAGCGTGGCCGTCGTGTCGCCCGACGGCGTCGCCAAGGCCATCTACCGCAAGAACTTCCTGTTCCCGAGCGAGCGGAGCGCCTTCGCGGCGGGCGAGGATCTCGTGCTCGTCGACACGGGCGCGGCGGTCGTGTGCCCGCTCATCTGCTACGACCTCCGCTTTCCTGAACTGTGGCGACTCGCGGCCCTTGCGGGCGCGGAGTGCTTCGCCGTCAGTTCCTCGTGGCCCCTTGCCCGTCACGAGCACTGGCGAGCCCTGCTCGTGGCGCGTGCGATCGAGAACCAGGCCTTCGTGGTCGCCTGCAACCGGACGGGTTCGGACCCCGCGAACTCCTACGGCGGCGCCTCGGCGTTGATATCGCACCTTGGCGTGCGGCTTGCGGAGCTTGGCGCCGAGGTCGCGGCCGCCGCGGGCGACTTCGACCGCGCGGCTGTGGGCGAATGGCGCGCGAGATTCGGTGCGCTGCGCGATGTGCGGGCCTCGCTTCTCGGAAGCGTGCGCATCGGACACGCCTGAGAACCGCACTTTCGAAAATCTCGGCCCAACCGTGCCGCTTGGCGTTGCAGGCCGTGGCCGCCGCTACATTGCCACGCGTTCGGGATGAATCCCGAGCAGGGATGATTGATGAACGACGATCGACAGGGACCATCGTGCGCGCGAGATGTAGGCGCACGCGTCGATTCAACGGAAGCGTGCGCCGCGGCAACGGAGTGTGCCCGCGCGCAGGCGGGTGCTGCTCCTCGCGGCGCCGTTCGCAAGTCCGCACGGCTCGAGCGCCAGCACGCCTCGCTGACCAGCGATTGGTCGCTGTTCCGCGACAGGCTGCTCTCGTCCTTCTTCCGCGATGCGTCGGTGCTCGCAGCGCGCTACCGCGTCAGCGGCGGCGATGTCGTGCAGCGCGCACACGCGCTCTACTCGCCGCAGATCGACCGCGGCGCGCTGCTTCGCCCGATCGCGTGCGTGGCCGACCTCGCGGTGGCGACCGGCTGCGTGCTCGGGCGCGCCAACGCATGGAACGACCTGTGGGTCTTCGCGGAGCCCGCCATGACGCGCGCGGCATTCTCGCGGCTTCCCGACACGCTGGCGCTCACTTGGACGCGCCGCCACTGGACGCGCCTCGAGCGCGCGACCCGCGATGGCACGGGCGGGCTCTGTCGGTATGACGGCTCGAGGCCGATCCGCCTGTGGATGGTCGAGGAACTGCTCGGAGCGCTCGAGGAGGAGCGGCTGGCCGGCCGGCTCGCCATCCGTCGTGAGCAGCTTGGTCGACCCATTCCGCTTCGGCTCGTGGGCGCGGCGCTCGCCTGAGCGACGGTGCGACGGCGTTTCACGACGGCGCGCGTGCGCTGGTCGGCGCTGTCCGGGTCGTCGAGAGGCACACGGGTCGAAACGAGCACAGACCGAAAAAGCACACAGGCCCATGCATTGCACGGGCCTGTGCGCTGATGCCACCTCCCGGACTTGAACCGGGGACACCCGCATTTTCAATGCGGTGCTCTACCAACTGAGCTAAGGTGGCTCACCCCGCCACTTCCAGCAGGGACGGAAAGCGTAGCCGAAGGCTCCCTGCTGTCAAGCCGCGTGGATCGGTTGGTTATGCGGCCTCGCGGCGCTCTCCTTCGCTTCCCGCGGCGCGCAGCGCGCCGTCGAGCGCGGCCGGCAGCGTGCCGTCGCTGAACGGCGCGGATTCGAGACCGCGGATCGGGTACTGGTGCGCCAGCAGCCGCGCGAGCGTCTCCTCGTCGGTGACCTCGAACTGCACGGGCGTGCCGAGCACGCGTGTTGCGAACCGCACCGCGCGCGCGAGCTGCTTCCGGCTCGTCGCGGCGATGAGGTGACCGTCGTCGAAGCGAAGCGGAACGATGCCGAACTGCCATGCCTGACGGCGGACGATCAGTTCGCGCGCGTCCTCGTCCACGCCGCGCGCAGCGTCGAAGAGCGTCGCGCGCTCGTGGGTCTGCTCGATCCACGCGCGCTCGATGGTCTCGGGCAACACCTCGAACAAGCGCTCGGCGATCGCGCCGAACGGCTCATTGGTCGAGGACTGTTCCTCGAGGATCTCCTCGACCTGCGCCCTGTCGAGCACGCCCATGCGAACGAGCATTTCTCCGATCCGCATCGATATCTCCCTTCGCATCCCCCGCCGTTGGATCGGCGGCGGACATGGCGGAGTCGACCGTTGCGCCCGAACCGCCTCGAATCGCGCGTCGCGGCACCTGCGCAGACCGAACTCGGCCCCCACGCCCCTTGCGGAGGACGACGGGAACGCCGATAAACCGCTCCATGCCGACGCCGCGCAGGCGCGCCAGCCCCGCCGATGAAGACCTGCTCGCCCTGCGGGGGCTGGTCGAGGCGCTGTCGGAGTGCTTCGCGTCGCGCGCAGGCGCGTGGCGCGCGCTGGTCGACATCGCCACGCTCCGCCGCTTCCTCGACGAGCTCGATGAATGCGATGCGTTCGTCAACAGCCGCGGCGCCGCGCGCGATGCCGCGGGCGACGAGCGCGTGCGCTCGCTCTGCTCGGAGCTTCTCGTCGCGGCGCGGCTGCTCGAGGCAGGCTGCGCCATCGAGCACGAGATCGCCGGGCCATCGGGCAAGCGCGTTGATTTCCGCGCGCGCCGCGACGGCGCGCTCCTCGACATCCATGTGAAGCGCGCGCCGCGCCCGACGCTGCACGACCAGCCCGCCGCCGTGCCTGCCCCGTGGCGCGAGCTCGAGTCGGTCGAACGCGGCCTCACGGTCGCGCTGTCGCTCGCCCGCACGCTTCGCGGCGCCGTGCTTGGCCGCGAGATCGCGCGCGCGGCCGAGTTCCTGGCGCAGGCGTCGCTCGGCGAGGAACTGGCGCTCATCGATCGCGAAGGCCGCACCGCCGGACGCCTGCGCGTCATCGCGCCATCGGGCGCGCGGCATGTCGAGCTCGTTCCCGATCCGTCGCAGTCGTTCGACGACCATGTGCCGAGGTTCCAGTCGACGCTGCGCAAGGCGTTCGCGCAGTTCACGCCGCGGCAGGAAAACCTGATCGTGGTGTGCGGCAGCGCGGGCGGGTTCGAGGCGTTTGCGACCGCGCTGCTCGGTTCGCACATCGAGCGCTGGGACCGCCGCCCGCGCCGCGGAGAACTGGTCGCGTACGGCCGCGGCGGCGACGGATTCTGGGCGGGAACGCTGCGCAACCAGTCGCGCGCAGCCGTCTACTGGACGCTGGCTGCGGGCACGGCGCCACTCCTCTTCGTGCGCGAGGGCGCCCCCGCGACCAAGGGCATGGCGCTCGCGCGGTCGGTGTTCGCCTGAACGATGCGAGGTGCGCGGGTTGATGCGGCGGCGCTCGTCCGAAGCCGTCCTTCGCGACGGCGGTCGGGGGCGCGACTCATGTCACTGCGTGCGAACTCCGTGCATGCTCGCCAACCCGAGGACGCCACCGGGCGTCGCTGCTCGGCTTCACTCCTCGCTCGGCTTCACTCCTCGCTCGGCTTCACTCCTCGTGATCGTCGAGATGCGGAGGCCGCCGCTTCTGGCCGCCCCAGCCGCCGCGCTTTGGCCGCGGATCCTCGCCATCGACGAGGAACGGCTCGCCGAGCGGCAGCAGCTGCTCGATCTGCCTGTCGCCGATCTCGGCCACCATCTCGACGCTGTCGTCGAGATACTCGCGCGAATGCACGGTGCAGCGCTTCTCGACCAGGTCGACGAGCCGCGCGCTCGAAAGCGGGATGCGCAGCGTGCGCCGCCGCGTTCCGCCCGTGACGAGGGCGAGCACCCGCTCGCGCAGCGCGTCGAAACCCTCGCCCGTGGCCGCGCTGATCGCGACCGCGCCCGGCTCGGCGGCGGTCCATTCGTCGATCGTGCGCAGGCTGGCCGCCTCGTCGGCGCGCATGCCGCGCAGGCGGTCGACCTTGTTCAGCACCAGGATGCGCGGCTGCGTGTTCGCGCCGATCTCGTCGAGCACCTCGCGCACGGTGGCGAGCTGCGCGGGCGCCTGCCGGTCGCTCGCGTCGAGCACGATCAGCAGCACATGCGCGTGGATCGCGTCCTCGAGCGTGGCGCGGAAGCTCGCGACGAGATGGTGCGGCAGGTCGCGGATGAACCCGACGGTGTCGGACAAGAGCACCGCGTTCGCGCCGCCGACATTCCACCGCTCGACGCGCGTCATCAGCGTCGCGAACAGCATGTCGGCCGCATAGGCGCCGCCGCGGGTCAGCGCGTTGAACAGCGTGCTCTTGCCCGCGTTCGTGTAGCCGACGATGCCGACCGTGAAGTGCTCGGCGCGGCGCTCGGCCACCTCGCGCGACTTGCGCACCTGAAGCTCCTCGAGCTCGCGACGCAGCGCCCCGAGCTTCCGCGACACGATGCGGCGGTCGATCTCGAGCTGCTGCTCGCCCGGTCCGCGCGTGCCGACGCCCACGGGCGCGCCGCCCGTCACCTGCCCGAGGTGCGACCACATCGCGCGCAGCCGAGGCGCCGTGTACTCGAGCTGCGCGATCTCGACCTGCAGCTGCGCCTCGCGGGTGGCCGCGCGGTTCGCGAAGATGTCGAGGATGAGCTCGCTGCGGTCGATGACCTTCACCGACAGCTCCTCCTCGAGCGCCTGGATCTGCGACGGAGCGAGCTCGTTGTCGAAGACGACCACGCGCGCGCCGAGCTCCGTGGTCATGGCGACCAGCTCCTCGAGCTTTCCCTTGCCGAGGTAGGTGCGGCCGTTCGGCGCCTCGCGGTTCTGCATCAGTTCGCCCACCACGCGGGCGCCCGCGGTCTCGGCCAGCGACCGCAGCTCGCCGAGCGGATCCTCGAAGTCCATGCGCGAGCCACGCACGCGGACGCCCACGAGCACCGCAGGCTCCCGCCCGACCGCCACGCCCTCGCGCGCCGTCGTGTTCATCGAGCTCATGCCGACCTCCGTGGGCGCTGCAGCCCCCGCGCGAGCAGCGACACGGGCTCGGCGGGCACCGCAAGGTCGTCGCCCTGGTCGCCCGCCGCGCGGCGCAACTGGGCATAGCCCGCGATCATGGCCGCGTTGTCGACGCAGTAGGCCGGCTCGGGCACCACGAGCGCCACATCGCGCTCGAGGCACCACGCGGCGAGCTCGCGCCTGAAGGTGCGGTTCGACACCACGCCTCCGCCGACGAGAAGCGACCTCGGCGCGTGCAGCGCGTGCGCGCGCGACAGGCGGTCGAGCACCTGCGCGAAGGCCGCGTGCTGCACGCTCGCCGCGAGGTCGGCCTTGCGCGCCGCCGAGAGCGCCGTGTGGTCGCGCTCGAAGCGCGCCCGATCGCCGCGACCCGTGGGAACGCCGCGGATCTCGTACAGGAGCTTCGTCTTCAGCCCCGACAGCGAGAAGTCGAGCTCGTTCGGCAGCGCGGGCTTCGTGAAGCGCAGCGCCGCGGGATCGCCGCCCTGCGTGGCGCGCTCGAGG
>JBJTOV010000243.1:0-8550 GCA_046074745.1 Planctomycetota bacterium
CGAAGACCTGAACGGCGGCTGCAACAACCCGAATGGCGGCAGCCCGTCGCAGCCCATCTCAGTCGGCGAGACCGTCGCGGGCGAGTTCTGGGCGTCGGGCGGCACGCGCGACACCGACTGGTACCTGCTGACCCTCACCGAGGGCACCGAGGTCACCGTGACCATCAAGTCGAGCCTCGATTGCTTCGCGGCCTTCGTCGGCACCTCGTGCGGCGGCATCATCGGCGACATCACCGTCGGCACCTGCCCCGGCTCGACCTCGGTCTGCCTCGCGGCGGGCAGCTACTACATCGTCGCGCTCACCAGCGGCTTCGATGGCTTCCCCTGCGGCGGCCCCGCGGGCAACGCCTACACGCTCGCCGTGACCGGCGTTCCCTGCGATGCCCAGCCCCCCGTCAACGACCTGTGCGCCAACGCAACGGTCGCGGTCGAGGGAGCGAATCCGTTCAACAACACCTTCGCCGGCACCGAGGTCGCTGGCGCGACCTGCGGCTTCGGCGGCACGGCGTTCACGAACGATGTCTGGTTCACCTTCACGGCGACCCAGACGGGCGACTACAACTTCGAGACCTGCACCTGCCCCGCGCCTTTCGACACGGGCATCGAGATCTACGATGCCTGCCCCGATGTCGGCGGAACGCTCCAGGCCTGCAATGACGACGGTACCGGCTGCGCTGCCTTCGCGTCGAGCCTGAACTACGGCATGACGGCGAAGCAGACCATCTGGGTCCGCGTCGCGGGCTGGGGCGGCGCCACGGGTGCGACCGACCTCAACATCATCTTCGTCGGCGACGCGCCGAGCTGCGGCGACCCGGGCACGGGCTCGTGCTGCACGGCCAACGGCACGCCGTTCTGCGAGGACAGCGAGTGCTGCACCGCGATCTGCGCGGCCGACGCCTTCTGCTGCGATGTCCAGTGGGATCAGATCTGCGCCAACGCTGCCATCGCGCAGTGCGCCGGTTGCTCGGTCGAGCCCCCGGTGAACGACGAGTGCGGCGGCGCGATCAACCTCCCCGTCGGCGTCACGCAGTTCAGCACGATCGGTGCTTCGGGCGCCACGCCCGCCTGCACCAAGTTCGGCAATCCGAATGTCTACAACGACATCTGGTACACCCACCAGGCCACCGGCGACGGTGAGCTCGTGATCTCGCTGTGCGGTTCAGGCTACGACACCAAGGTTGCCGTGTTCAAGGGCGCCTGCGATGGTCCGCTGGTCGCCTGCAACGACGACGCCGTCGCTCCCGCGCCGTGCGCCGGAACGCTGCAGTCCGAAGTGCGCTTCACGCCGAGCTGCGGCACGACCTACTATGTGTCGGTGGGCGCCTACAGCGCGACGGGCTTCGGCAACGGCACCATCACGGTGACGCAGGCCGGCCAGTGCGCCGCGCCGTGCGTGGGCGACATCAACAACGACGGCAATGTCAACGCGGCCGACCTCTCGCTCCTCCTCGGATCGTGGGGCGGAACCATCGGCGACATCAACGGCGACGGCTTCACCAACGCCGCCGACCTGTCGCTGCTCCTGGGCAACTGGGGCGTCTGCAACTGACCTGACCGTCGGTCTCTGAAACCAACAGCCCCCCGCCCGAGTCTTTCGGGCGGGGGGCTGTCTTTCGAGCGCGACACGGTCGTGCTCTTTCGGCATCGAATTTCTCCCCTCCCGCGACCACGCCGCCAATCTTGCGTACCTTTTCCACCATGACGCGCCCCGCGTTTCCTTCGAGCTGCCTGACCTTGCTGTGCGCGTTCGCATCGTGCGTGGCCATCATGTCGCACCGCGCGGCCGCCCAGTTCTGCCTGACCACCGAGTCGTGCCTGACCACGCACAACGCCGGCGGGTGCAACAGCCAAGCCTGCTGCGAGACCGTGTGCTTCCTCGACCCGACCTGCTGCACGGGCGCGTGGGACTCGATCTGCGTGTTCCTGGCGAACGAGCAGTGCGTGGGCTATTGCGGCGCGGCCGCGAGCGGGAGCTGCTATGTCGCGCACGCGAACCCGAACTGCGACCGCGCCGATTGCTGCACCGCCGTGTGCGCGTTCGACCCGTTCTGCTGCAACAACAGCTGGGACCTGAACTGCGCGCAGCTGGCGGGCTTCGCCTGCCCTGGCACGCCCGGAACCTGCGGAACCCCGTCGGCGGGCAGCTGCTTCGAAACGCATGTCGCGGGCGCGTGCAGCGACCTCGCATGCTGCACGGCGGTGTGCACCATCGACCCGACCTGCTGCAGCTCGGGCTGGGACTTCCTGTGCGTGCTCACCGCGGAGAAGGTGTGCGTCGCGGGCTGCGTGCCCGTCACCGAGCCTGACGCGCAGGCCGAGACCGAGCAGTGCGACCAGCGCCAGAACGATCCCTGCTACGCGTCGCCCGGCGGCACGCCGCAGCCGCTCGAGGTCGGGCGCCAGATGAAGGGCACGCTCGGCCGTTCGGAGGGCTCCTCGTCGCCTCCCGATGCCGATGTCTACCGATTCACCGCCGCCGACACCGACGGCGACGGCATCGCGAGCATCTCCATCACATTCGCGTCATCGCCTGGCGCATGGGCCGTGCTGCTACCCGACACCGCGTGCGCGCCCGTGTCGTCGGCCATCCGAACGCTGCAGTCGCAGCTGTGCGTCGATGCCACCTCCGAGCCCGTCTGCGTGCCCGCGGGCAACTACCGCATCCTGGTCGCCGCGGGAACCTATCCGCAGATCGGTGTCGGTCCGATCGGGTGCCTTGGCTCGAACGCCTACACGGTCAAGGTGACGGTTGGGCAACTGTGCTCCTCGCCATGCGCGGGCTCGAACCTTCCGTGCTTCGCCCCGCACTCGGCTCCAGGCTGCTCGGACGCCGCGTGCTGCGCCGCGGTCTGCATCGCCGACGACTTCTGCTGCGACACGGCCTGGGACGACTCCTGCGTCGCGCTGGCGGCCCAAGCCTGTCTCTCGGGTCCTCCCGCCAACGATGCGTGCTCTGGCGCGCTGCCGATCGCGGTCGGCGACAACACGGTGAACACGCTCCGCTCCACGCTTGAGATTCCCGCCACGCCCAAGCTCTGCAAGGGCGCAGCGATCTCGCGCGATGTCTGGGCGGTGTTCGAGAGCGATGTCGAGGGCCTGGTCGACATCGAGACCTGCGGATCGTGGTTCGACACCGTGCTCGCGGTGTACACGGGCGACTGCGGCAACCTCCAGCCCGTCGGCTGCAGCGACACGGCGTTCCTCTGCGCAGGGCTCAACGCGAGCCGCGTCACCATCACGGCGGCCTGCGGCGTGCGCTACTTCGTGCGCGTCGGGCCGAAGTCGGGGGAGGGCGGCCAGATCACCCTGCGCGTGGTCACCGCGGCGCCCGTCTGCGCGCCCTGCCCCGCCGACATCAATGGCGATGGTTTCGTGAACGCGAGCGACCTGTCCACCCTGCTTGGCGCGTGGGGCTTCGCAGGCGGCGACCTGAACGGCGACGGAACCACGAACGCGCAGGACCTTTCGATCCTGCTCGGCGCGTGGGGCGCGTGTCCGTGACGATCGCGGCGCTCAGGCCTCGGACGCCATCTCGGGCGACAGCTTGCGGCGCATGATCTTGCCGGTCGGATTGCGCGGCAGTTCCTTCAGCATGCGGATGTCGCGCGGGACCTTGAACCCCGCGATGTGCTCGCGGCAGAACGACTTCAGGGCGGCCTCGTCGAAGCGCTCGCCCTCCTTGAGCTCGACGAACCCGAGCGCCACCTCGCCGCGCATGCCGTCGGCCATGCCGATCACGGCGGAGTCCTTCACGCTCGGGTGGCGGTTCAGCACCTCTTCGATCTCGCGCGGGAAGACATTCTCGCCGCCGATGATAAGCATCTCCTTGATGCGGCCCGTGATCGAGAGAAAGCCGTTGTCGTCGTGCCGGCCCATGTCGCCCGACTTGAAGTAGCCGTTCTCGTCGAACACGGCGGCGGTCTCGTCGGGCAGGTTCAGGTAGCCCTGCATGATGTTCGGGCCCTTCATGCGCACCTCGCCGTCCTCGTTCGGGCCGAGCACCTTGCCTTCGGGGCTCACGATGCGCTGGTCGATGCCCGGCAGCGCCTTGCCGACGCACTTCCGGCGCTGCTCGAACGGACGGCACCAGTTGGTGACGGGCGCAGTCTCGGTGAGGCCGTAGCCCTCGTTGATCTCGATGCCGAACTTCTCGCGGAAGCCCTCGAACACGGCCTCGGGCAGCGGCTCGCCGCCCGACACCGCGAAGCGCAGGCTGCGGAAATCGTCGGGCGAGGCGTCCTTCAGGAGCCGCAGCGCGTTGTACATCGAGGGTATCGCGACCAGCGTGGTGGGCCGATGCTCGCGGGCCAGGTCGACGATCTTGCGCGGCACGAAGCGCGCGGTGTACACGGCGCGCGCGCCCGTCGCGAGCGGCAGCATGGTGAGCACGGTCAGGCCGAAGCTGTGGAACTGGGGCAGCACGCCGAGGATCATGTCGTTCGTGCCGAACTCCACCCACGCCTGGCACTGGCGCACATTGGCGCCGATGTTGCCGCAGGAGAGCATCACGCCCTTCGGCCTGCCGCTGGTGCCCGAGGTGTAGAGGACGACCGCCGTGTCGTCGCGACGCAGCGGATTGCTGAAGCGCACGGGCGGAATGCCCTTGAACTTCATGCGGTCGATGCGGATCTCCTTGAGGCCCGGGATCGAGCCCCCGATGAAGTCGAGCATGGGCCCGACGGTCACCACCGCGTCGAGCCCCGCGTCGCGGGCCACATATTCGAGGTCGCTGCGGGAGAGCAGGTAGTTGATCGGCACAAGCGTTCGCCCGAGCGTCCAGCCCGCGATGGCGGTCGCCGGGAAGAGCGCCGAGGTGGGCAGCATCACGCCGAGGCGCTGGGCCTTGCTCTCGCGCTCGATCTCGCGCGCGAGGTGCCATGCGACCACCATCAGGTCGATGCCGCGCCAGGCGCGCGTGTCGTCGACGACGACCTTGCGGAAGGGTCGCAGGAGCAGGTGGCGGCGGATCGCGGAGAGGAGTTCCATGGTGTTCGGGCGCAGGGCGCTGCGCGGGTTTAGAGTATCCGAATGCCGACGCTCCGCTCCGATCCGACCTTGAACCCGCAGCGCCTGCACCTGCTGCGCGCGACGGCCTTTGCCGTGGCCATGACCGCCGTGGCTTTCGTGGTTTCATGCGGCCCGAAGCCCGAGGCGAACCTCGCCGCGGCCACGGGCGCCTACGGACGGCGCGACTACGCGAAGGCCGCCGAGCAGGCCGCGCTGGCCGCGCAGTCGACCAATCCCGCCGAACGCGCCAAGGCGCGGTACCTCGAAGGGCTGGCCCTGCTCCAGCTCGGAAGGCTCGACGCCGCCGCGGACGCGCTGCGGCTCGCGACCGACGCCTCCGACCGACGCATCGCGGCCGACGCCCGCATCTCGCTCGGCACCGCCGAGATCCGCCGCGGCAACCACGAGCTCGCCGCACAGGCCTACAAGCGCGCCGCGCTGCTGCTCGAAGGCGACGAGGCGCGCCGCGCGCATTCGATTGCGGCGCGCTGCTTCGACCACGCGGGGATGTCCAAGGCAGCCGAGGACGAACGCGTGCTCGCGGGCGAACCCCGGGTGCTCGTCGCCGCCGCGCCGCAGCCTGCAAGCGCGCCGCAGCCAGCGCCCGCGGCGTCCGCTCCGCCCGCTCCCACCGCCCGCATCGTGAACGGCATCGAGGTCGAGCCCATCCACTTCGCGATCCAGGCGGGCGCCTTCAAGGAGCGCGTCCGCGCCCGCGAACTGGCCGACTCCCTGCGCGCCAAGCCCGCCGCGCAGAAGCTCGGCGCTCCGCGCATCATCGAGAAGGAACGCGACGGCGCGACGCTCTTCGTGGTCCAGCTCGGCGACTTCCCGAACCGCGCGGTGGCAGGCAAGGCCATGATCACGCTCGGAATCGGCACCTACACGGTCGAGCGATATCTCGAGTGAGGCGCGGCGGCGCTACGCGCGGTTGATCATGAACTGCGACACCTCGACGAGATAGCGGCGCACGAGCGCTTCGAGCTCTGCGGGCGCCGCGTGCGCGGCCGCGGCGTGATCGAGCGCGCCCAGCGCGTTCTCGAGCCATGCGTCGCGCGCCGTCTGGGGAATCGGAAAGCGCATGTGCCGCGCGCGAAGCCGAGGGTGGCCCTTGCGCTCGGAGTAGCGCGAAGGGCCGCCGAAGTACTGCACCAGAAACTCGCGCATGTCGGCGACCGACGGCGACTGCGCGCCAAGGTCGCTCGGAAACAGCTCCCGGATGCGCTGGTCGCCGTCGATCCGGCGATAGAGCCCCTCCGCGAGGTCGGCGAAGAAAGCCTCGCCAAGCCGCTGGTACGGAGTCTGGCCGCGCGCATCGTCCATGGCGCGAGGATACGGGCTTGATCGACCCGTATGGCCGCGATTCCCGCGGCCCTTGCGCGCGGCGCCGCGTATATTCGGGCCATGCGGAAGCGGATCCTTGCCATCGCGGGACTTGCGGCGATCGCGGCCATCGGAGCCGGCGCGACCATCGCGCAGGCCGATCCACCGTCCTCGCGGAGCCCCGCCGAACTCCGGGCGCAGGTCGTGGCGGGTCTCGAGCGGAACGCGCCCGCCGAAGCGCGTCGCGCCGCGCTTGAGTCGATCGACGGCCTTGGCGAAGCCGAACTCGACGCCGCCCTGAAGCTGCTCGAGGGAAAGGGCGGCCGCCCGAACCTGCTTGCCTCGGACGGCGAGGTGCGGCTGCGGCTGTTCAAGCGGCTCGCGGCGTGCGACCCAGGCCAGCGCACGCTGGTCGAGTTCGCCGTGCGCGACGAAGGCGCCATCCGCGGCGACGCCCTCGCCTCGCTGCATGAACCGCTGTCGCCCCAAGCCCTCGCGGCGGTGCACGGCTTCCTCGCCTCCGACCGCGAGCTGCACATCAACCGCGCCGCCATGATCGGCTCGGCGTACGCGCCCGCCCTGCTCATTCCCGAACTCATCCAGGCCCAGACAGCGCCCCCGCGCCGCACCCGCGGCGACGAAGCGTGGATCGCGCTCGGCAAGTCGGTCACCTACATCGGCGGCCTGATCCCCGTGGTGGGCGACGGCTCGGGCGCGTTCCAGCCCGTTCCCGCGACCATCTTCGAGGGAACCGTGTTCCGCATCAGCGACTCGGTGGTCACCGTGTACCGCACCGAGGTGCATGGTGCGCTGATCGCCGCGGTCGAGCGCACCACGGGTGAACCTGCTCCCGCATTCGGCTTCGATCAGCAGCGATGGGCCGCCTGGCACCGCGACGAGTACCCCGCGCTCGCGGCGCGGCAGAGTGCGCGGCTTCGTGAAGAGGCCATCGAGCGTGAAGGCGGCGAGCGCCGCGTTGCCGACGAGGGCTGAAGAGAGCCGACGCGCCCTATCGACGCACAAGCTCGAGGAACGACACGCGCCCCTCCTCGACGAACTCGCGCGCGCCGTCAGGCTGCAGCCGCTCGATGCGCACGGGCACCGTGCGGCCGAGCGCGAAGGTGCTCTTCAGGCCCGCCATCACGGGAATGCGGTCTTGGAGCACATCGCTCACCTTGCCGTAGAGCTCGGGGCCCTTGCATGTGACGAGCAGCACGCTGCGCCCGCCCTTCGGACCCGACTCGAGCCGCGGCGCGTCGACCACCAGAAGGCCGTGGTTGATCACGAGGCCGCTCGGGCGTTCGTCGCGCCACACGCCGATCCTCGCCGACTCGGCGACGAAGACATGCTCCGTGTCGAGCTCGGGGTCGTAGAGGCCGCCCACGCCCTCCTGCTCCCACGGCGACACGCCGCATCCAGAAAGCGACAGCGCCGCCGCAAGCGCGACGCCGCCAAGCAGGCGAGCAACGGTGGACGCGTGGCCCATCGCTTCGTCTTTCGGCCGACCGTCGGGGTCACTCCAGTCGAACGCCGAAGTTCGTCCGAGAAGCACGGTGCCGCGCTAGCCAAGGCCGAGCACGGTGTCGGCAAGCCGCTCCACCAGCGCGGGCGCGGTGTGCAGATGGCACGACACGCGGACATGCCAGCGACCGTGCCAGTCGATCACGGGAAGCTCGATGCGATGCGCGTCGTAGAGATGCGCCTGCAGCGCGGCTTCGCTCGCGAACTTCGCCTGCACGGCGACGGGCACCGATGCGATCGCCATCGAGGCCAGCATGCTTCCGTCGCGCGGGGTGTTCGGCTCCACGGCCCAGCGCTCGCACAGGTAGCGCTGCGTCCACGCCGCCATCGCGTGGTTGTGCTCGCGCACCGCGCGCCATCCGAAGCGCTCGAAGAACGCGATCGCCGCGGGCGCCGCGATCCACGGCGAGAAGTCGCGCGTTCCCTGCCACTCGAACTCCTTCACGAACCCCTGCGCGTAGAGATGGCTGGTGGCGAGCGGGTGCGTCGATGCGGCGAGCTCGCCGCGCACGGCAAGGAACGCGCACCCCTTGGGCGCACACACCCACTTGTGCAGGTTCGCGGTGTACGCGTCGGCACCGATCGAGTCGACATCGAGTTCAACCGAGCCCGGCGCATGCGCGCCGTCGACGAGCGTCCGAACCCCCCGTGCCTTCGCGCGCGCGACGATCTCGCGCACCGGGAGCACGATCGCCGTGG
>JBJTOV010000244.1:0-3210 GCA_046074745.1 Planctomycetota bacterium
CGTCGGTGTGATGGTGGGCAACCCCACCGGCGCTGCCATCGCCAGCCTCGCGTCGGTCGCTCGCCCCCCGCCTCGCGCCGCTCATGGCTCGTGCACCGTGTTCGACGGCGCAGGATTCGACGGCGAAAGACTCGTCGGCGCGGTGCTCACAGGCGCCACGCCCACACGAGCAGCGCCCGCAAGAACATCGTCCACAGCGACCTCGCCCGCAGCGACCACAGCGAGCTCGCCCGCAGCCACCGCGTCCATCGCAACACCCGCGCGCGGAAACGCCGCTGCTTCAGGATCGGGCTCGGGATCGATGAGCCACATCGACGGCCCCGGCAGTTCGGGCAACCGCACGCCCGCACGCGCGGCGACAAGCGCCCGCGCCACGAGCGCAAGCCGCCTCGGCGCCGAGAGCCGCGGCCGCGCGAGCACGGTCTCGCAGTTCCAGCGCTCGATGTTGCGGAGCACGCTCCGCCCGCCCGCCGCGAACAGCCACACGAGCGGCCGCGACGCCGGCGACACCGACGCGACCAGCGGCCTGCCTTCCTCGAAGAGCTCCCAGGTGCGCGCGACCAGCCGCCGCACCACCTTGCGCGATTCGCCGAAGAACGCCGCATCGCACGAGCACCCGAGCTCGATCGTGCGCGCGAGCCGCTCCTCGAAGCCCTCGACCGCGTGCATGTCGGCGGGCACATAGATGCGCCGCCGCTCGGTCCAGTCGCGGCGGATGTCCTGCCAGTGGTTGGTGAGCTGGAGCGCCGTGCACACCGCGTCGCTCGCCGCAAGCTGCGCCGCGTCGCACTTCTCGCCGAGCGCGGCGAGCACCAGCCGCCCGACGGGATTCGCGCTCAGGCGGCAGTAGCCGACCAGCTCGGCGAAGGTCGCGTAGCGCGTCTTCACCTGGTCCATCTCGAACGCCGACACGAGGTCGCGGAAGTGCCCGAGATCGAGCCCGCGCCGCGCCACCGTTTCGGAAAGCGCCACGAACACCGGGTGGCGCGCCTCGCCCGCGGCCATCGCCTCGAGCGCGCCGCGCCACCACGCGAGCAGCTCGAGCGAGCGCTCGGGCGAGCCCGCCTCGTCGCCAAGGTCGTCGGCCCAGCGCGCGAAGGCGTAGATCGCGGCGAAGTCGTCGCGGCGGTCCGCGGGCACCAGCGGGCTCAGCACCGAGAAGTTCTCGTAGTGCCCGAGCGCGAGCCTGCGGCAGTACGCCCGCGCCTCGTCCAAACCGACCGCCGCGGCCTGTTCGGGGCCGTAGCGGGCGAGGTCGGCCATCACGCTCGGTCGTGCGCGCATCGCAGCGGAAAGGGTACCGCGCACGGCGCGCCGTGTGCGTATGATCGACGCTTCATGAAGGTCCTTCTGGCCAATCCCCGCGGCTTCTGCGCCGGCGTGTACATGGCGATCGATGTGGTCGACCAGCTGCTCGACATCTGTCAGGGCGAGCGGGTCTTCGTCTACCACGAGATCGTGCACAACCGCCATGTCGTGCAGCGCTTCCGCGACCGCGGCGTGAGCTTCGTCGAGTCGATCGCCGAGGTGCCCGAGGGGTCGATGGTGGTCTTCTCGGCCCACGGCGTCAGCCCCGAGGTGCGGGCCGAGGCGCGCGCCAAGAACCTGACCGCGATCGACGCCACCTGCCCCCTCGTGATGAAGGTGCACGCCGAGGCGATCCGCTTCGCGAAGAAGGGCTGGCAGATCCTGCTCGTCGGGCACCGCGACCACCAGGAGGTGATCGGCACGCGCGGCGAGGCGCCCGACGCGATCCAGGTGGTCGAGAGCCCCGCCGACATCCCGAACCTGCGGATCGACGATCCGTCGAAGCTGATCTACCTGACGCAGACCACGCTCTCGCTCGACGACGCGGGCGTGATCATCGACGCGCTCAAGAAGGCCTTCCCCGCCATCCACGAGCCGCCTTCGAGCGACATCTGCTACGCGACCACCAACCGCCAGACCGCCGTGCGCGCGATCGCGCCCGAGGCCGACTTCGTGCTCGTGGTCGGCAGCCGCAACAGCTCGAACTCGGTGCGCCTGACCGAGATCGCCATGAACGACGGCACGCCGTCGCGCCTGGTCGACGATGCGGCGGAACTCGACCCCGCGTGGTTCGAGGGCGTCGAAACGGTGCTCGTCACTTCGGGCGCGAGCGTGCCCGAGGACCTGGTGCACGGCGTGATCGAGGCGCTGATCGACCGCTTCGGCGGCGAGGTCGAGCAGCGCGATGTCTACGACGAGCGCGTCGAGTTCGGCCTACCCGGAACGCTGCGCGAACTGATGCGCGGCCGCGGCGTCGACCCCGACACCCGCCGCATCCGCATCGACCGCGAGGCCGACACCGCCGAGTGGCTCGAGCGGAAGCACATCCCGAACCGCACCGTGCAGGTCACCCTGCGCGCCACCGAAGGCGGACACGCGTGACCGACGGCAGTTCCCCCGCCCCGCAGGACGCGAACGCGCGCACCTCGCTGTTCGAGCACGACCTCGCCTCGCTCACCGCCGAGTGCGAGACGCTCGGCCTGCCCCGCCGCACGGGCGGCCAGATCCTGAAGTGGGTCTACGAGAAGGGCACCGTCGACTTCGCGCAGATGTCCGACCTTTCGAAGGACGCGCGCGCGCTGCTCTCCGAGCGCTTCACGGGCCTGCAGGGCGAGGTGGTGCGCCATCAGGTGGCGAGCGACGACACGCAGAAGCTCCTCATCGAATGGGGCGGCTCCGAGGAGGCGCCCGCCGAAAGCGCGCTGCGCCTCGCGGGCGCGCGCGAGGAGAAGCAGACCGAGACCGTGATGATCCCGACCGAGGACCGCCGCACCGCGTGCGTGTCGAGCCAGGTCGGCTGCCCCGTCGGCTGCCGCTTCTGCGCGTCGGGAATCGGCGGTCTCGACGGCAACCTGACCGCAGGGCGCATCGTCGAGCAGGTGTGGCGGCTCGGGCGCCTGCCGAATGTCGGCCGCGTCTCGAATGTCGTGTTCATGGGAATGGGCGAGCCGCTCGCCAACTTCCAGAATGTGACGCAGGCGATCCGCACCATGAATGCCGAGTGGGGCCTTGGGATCGGCGCGCGCAAGATCACCGTGTCGACCGTGGGCCTTCCGCCTGCGATCCGCAAGCTGTGCAGCTTCGAGATCCCCGTCACGCTCGCGCTGTCGCTGCATGCGCCCTTCGACGAGCTGCGCCGCAGGATCATCCCGTGGGCCGAGTACTCGACGGTGCCCGAGCTGC
>JBJTOV010000245.1:0-4686 GCA_046074745.1 Planctomycetota bacterium
CGGCGCGCGGCCACACGCGCCGCGAGCGCGCCGAGCGCCGCCACCGCCGCGGCAAGGAACGCCCCGAAGCTCGGGCGCCCGAGCGCCGCGCCCTCGAGATACGCGCCGTAGACCACGAGCCCGAGCGCCGCGCCCGCCGACGCGGCGGCGAGGGCGGTCCACGCCACCGCCCTCGCCGTCGCCACCACGCCGCGCCGAAGCAGCCTTCCCTCGGCCTCCGCGAACCCGATGATGTCGGCCGCCAGCGTCGCAAGCGTCCACATGGCTCAGCCCTTTCCGTTCGCCTTGTAGCCAAGCAGCATGCCGAGCGCGAACGCCGCGCTCACCGCCAGGAACGGATGCGAGGCGATCTGCTTCTCGGCGCCGTCGAGCGCCGCGCGACTCTGCGTTCCCGCCGCGCGCATCGCCTCGGCGAAGCCGACGCGGGCTGCGCGCGCACCGTCGCCGCCAAGCGCCGTGATGTCGCCGCGCAGCTGCCGCAGGTCGGCGCGCAGCCTGTCGATCTCGCGCTGCAGGTCGCCCGTCTCGTCGAACACCGATGTGTGGCCTCGTTCCATCGTGAACTCCCTTCGTGTTGCGCCGCGTGCGCTGCGCGGACGCCCGAGACGCTGCTCGAGTCGCTGACGCAGCGCGAGATCGAGATCCTGCGGCTGATCGGCAAGGGACTGTCGCGCGGCGAGATCGGCGAGGAGCTCGCGCGCAGCCCGAAGACCGTCGACGGGCACCAGGAGCGCATCATGAAGAAGCTGAACATCGAGACGCGCGCCGAACTGATGCGCTTCGCGATCCGCGAAGGGCTGGCGCAGGCGTAGCGTTCAGCGCGGGGCGACGCCGAGCGCGGTGCGCTTGCCGTCGACGAACGCGAGGTGGTGGCCGACATGCCGCGCGTAGATCGACACGATGTCGGCCAGGGCGACCTTGCCGCGCTGCGTGTGGATGCCCGTGCGCGTGAACGCATCGGCGTGCAGCGTTCGCAGCCAGCGCGCCGTGAAGCGCCGGTTCGATTCGAAGAGGTCGAGCACTTCGGCGATGTCGGCGTCGTGCGCTGGCAGCCGCGCGATGAACGCGTCCTCGTCGTAGGAGACGAGCAGCGGGTTCTCCTCGGCCACGATGCGCCGCATGCGGTGCGTGCACGCGAGGTCGCTGTCGAGGAGGTGCACCGCGACCTCCTGCACGCTCCAGGTGCCTGGTCCGATCCGCGTGCGGAGCTGCGAGGAATCGAGGCCCGCGCAGGCTGCTCGCAGCAGGGCGGGGCCCGCCTCGTAGAGCGCGATGGCGTCGGAAACCGCGGAAGTATCGGTGCCGCTGTGCATGGGGACCGAGTGTACGCGGGCGCTGCGGCGCGGCGGGTCCGATGTACACTGGACGCCCCGCCACGGGCGGTTTTCTGCAAACGCCGAGGAAGAACGATGTCCGCCACCCCGACGATCATCTACACGCACACCGACGAGGCGCCGATGCTGGCGACCTACTCGCTGCTCCCCCTGATCCGCATGTTCGCGAAGCCCGCGGGCATCGCGGTCGAGACGCGCGACATCTCGTTGTCGGGCCGCATCATCGCCGCATTTCCCGAGCGCCTGAAGCCCGAGCAGCGGATCGGCGACCACCTCGCCGAGCTCGGCCAGCTCTGCCTGCGGCCCGAGGCGAACATCATCAAGCTCCCGAACATCTCGGCCTCGGTGCCGCAGATGAAGGCGGCGATCAAGGAGCTGCAGGTTCAGGGCTACGACCTGCCCGATTTCGCCGACGAGCCGAAGACCGACGCCGAGAAGGACGCCCGCGCCCGCTACGCCAAGGTGATGGGCAGCGCGGTGAACCCCGTCATCCGCGAGGGCAACTCCGACCGCCGCTCCACGAAGAGCGTGAAGGACTACGCCCGCGCCAACCCCCACAAGATGGGCGCGTGGAGCCCCGACTCGAAGGCGCATGTGGCGTCGATGGCCGCGGGCGACTTCTTCGCGAACGAGCAGTCGGTGACCGTGCCCGCCGCCACCGCCGCGCGCATCGAGTTCGTGGGCGCCGACGGCGCCGCCACCGTGCTGAAGGACGGCCTGAAGCTCTCGGCGGGCGAGATCCTCGACGCCACCTTCATGTCGCGCCGGGCGCTGGTGTCGTTCCTCGAGTCGTCGGTCGCGGCCGCCAGGTCGCAGGGCGTGCACTGGTCGCTGCACCTCAAGGCGACCATGATGAAGGTCTCCGACCCGATCATCTTCGGCCACGCGGTGCGCGCGTTCTTCAAGCCCGTGTTCGAGAAGCACGGCGCGGCGCTGGCCAAGGCAGGCGTCGATGTGAACAACGGTTTCGGCGACCTCGTGGCGAAGATCGCCGCGCTGCCCGAGGCCGAGCGCGCTGCGATCGAGGCCGACATCAAGGCCGTGTACGCGGCGGGCCCCGCGATCGCGATGGTCGACTCCGACAAGGGGATCACCAACCTGCATGTGCCGAGCGATGTCATCGTCGACGCGTCGATGCCCGCGATGGTCCGCGAGGGCGGCAAGATGTGGAACGCGCAGGGCAAGACGCAGGACGCGATGGCGGTCATCCCCGACCGCTCGTACGCGGGCGTCTACCAGGCCGTGGTTGACTTCTGCCGTGCGAACGGCGCGTTCGACCCGAAGACGATGGGCAGCGTGCCGAATGTCGGCCTGATGGCGCAGAAGGCCGAGGAGTACGGCTCGCACGACAAGACCTTCGAGATGAAGGCCGCGGGCACCGTGCGCGTGGTCGATGCGTCGGGCGCGGTGCTCATGCAGCACGCGGTCGAGGCGGGCGACATCTGGCGCGCCTGCCAGACGAAGGATCCCGCGATCAAGGACTGGGTGAAGCTCGCGGTGACGCGCGCGAGGCTGTCGAAGACGCCCGCGTGCTTCTGGCTCGACGAGAAGCGGCCGCACGACCGCGAGCTCCTGAAGAAGGTGCACGCGTACCTGAAGGACCACGACACCGCGGGGCTCGAGATCATCGTGAAGGCGCCCGCCGAGGCGTGCCGGTTCAGCTGCGAGCGCATGAAGCAGGGGCTCGACACGATATCGGTGACGGGCAATGTGCTGCGCGACTACCTGACCGATCTCTTCCCGATCCTCGAGCTCGGCACCAGCGCGAAGATGCTCTCGATCGTGCCGCTCATGAACGGCGGCGGCCTGTTCGAGACGGGCGCCGGCGGCAGCGCGCCGAAGCATGTGCAGCAGTTCGTGGCCGAAAGTTCGCTGCGCTGGGATTCGCTCGGCGAGTTCCAGGCGCGCGGCGCCAGCTTCGAACACCTCGCCTCGTCGTCGGGGCACGCGAAGGCGCAGGTCCTCGCCGACACGATCGACGAGGCGATCGGCCAGTATCTCGCGAACAACAAGGGCCCCGCACGCAAGGTGGGCGACCTCGACAACCGCGGCAGCCACTTCTACCTCGCGCTCTACTGGGCGCAGGCGCTCGCGCGGCAGACGAAGGACAAGCCGCTCGCCGCGTACTTCGCGCCGATCGCGGCCGAGATGACCGTGGGCGAGCCGACGATCGTGTCCGAGCTCAACGGCGCGCAGGGCAAGCCCGTCGACATCGGCGGCTACTACCGCCCGTGCGAGCGGAAGACCGCTGCGGCCATGCGGCCGAGCGCAACGCTCAACGCGATCGTCGAGAACGCGGGCCGGTCCGTGGCGATGGCGTGACCCTGCGGGTGCCGCCGACGCGCGGCGCGGGAAGATCGTGCGTCGCCTCTCGCGTGGCGATGCGGCTTCGGCGCTGCGGGTTCCGTGCGCCCGAGCGGGTGGCATGAGCACTTCGCTGGCCCCGCCTTATCGGTGCTGCCATGCAGGACTGTCCTGAATCAGGCGCCTCGATGCGTCGCCGCTTGAGCGCGCGGCGAATGGTGGCATAACACACGGACTGCCCTCTCGGCAGCAATGCGATGCCACGAATCCCCGAGACCCGCCCCGACATCCGTGCCGCCCTGCAGGCGCAGGCCGCGGCGCTGTTCATCGGCGCGATGGCATCGGCGCAGTCGGTGGCGCCCTTCACCTCGGAGCACTCGGCGCGCGGCGTCACCTACAACATGATGTTCGCGCCGCCGATCGCCAATCCGCAGGACGGCTTCGGCATGGCGGCGGCCGATCTCGACGGCGACGACGACCTCGACCTCGTGCTGCTTGGCCGCATCGACGGCCTCGTCGGCGTCTATGAGAACAACGGCGCGGGCCTCTTCACGAACCGCAGCGTGTCGAGCGGCATTCCCGCCACCACCGCCGGCTGCGGCGTGTGCGCCTTCGACTACGACCGCGACGGCGACCTCGACCTGTACATCGCGCAGAAGAACCAGCCCGCACGGCTCCTGCGGAACAACGGCGGCTTCACTTTCACGAATGTCGCGGCCGCCGCGGGTGTCGCGGAGTCGGTCGCGGCCACCGGCTGCAGCGTGGCCGACTACGACGGCGACGGCTGGCCCGACCTCTACCTGTGCATCTACGCGACCACCGCGCCCAACCGCCTGTACCGGAACCGCGGCGACGGCACCTTCGAGAACACCGCGCCCGCGCTCGGCGTCGGGTCGGCGGGCCTGAGCTACCAGGCGGTGTGGAGCGACTACGACCGCGACGGCTGGCCCGACCTGACGGTGAGCAACGACCGCGGCTTCGGCAATGTGCCGAACCAGCTGTGGCGGAACCAGCAAGGCGCGTTCGTCGATGTCTCGGCCGCGAGCGG
>JBJTOV010000246.1:0-6136 GCA_046074745.1 Planctomycetota bacterium
CGCTCTTCCCGTTCGGCGCGTACGGAACCGACGGACTGCTGCGCCGCGCATTGACCCCCGTGGCCATCGGGCGCGCCGCCGCGCACCACGGGCGGGGCTTCGAGTTCGGCAAGGTGACCGTGATCGGCGACACCCCGCTCGATGTCGACTGCGCCAAGGCGCACGGCTGCAGGTCGCTGGCGGTGGCCACGGGCCCCTACCCGACCGAGACCCTGCAGGCCGCGGGCGCTGACCTGGCGGTCACCTCGCTCGCCGACACGGGCGCCATGCTGCGCTGGATCCTCGGCTGACCCGCCCGTGGACAACCGTCCGAATCGGCGCGTCGCCATGCAACCCGAGCCGATCCGCGCCACAATGAGCGGCGATGTCGTCGTTCTCCGCACTCTGCAGCGACTTCTATGTGAACCAGAAGCTCGGGCTCAAGCTCGACCTTCCTGAGCGGCGCGAGACCGTGCTCGACCTGTTCGACCGGATCCGCCGCGCGTTTCCGCGCCTGTCGACCTTCCAGCGCTACGAGGGCGAGGTCGCGCTCGAGAGCGACAACAGCGAGCGCGACTGGCAGTGGGTGTCGCTGCGGCAGACCTCGATCCGCTCGGGGCATGTGAACCCCGCGTCGCTCGCCGACGCGTACGCGTTCCACCGCGCGATCCTCGAGGTGGCGCCCTTCTTCCTGTCGATCTCGCCGCTCGACATCGATGTGCTCGAGGTGGCGTTCGGATTCGACTTCGAGACCGAGCACGACAAGGAGTCGATCGTGTTCGACGCCCTGCTCGCGAACTCGCCGCTCGCGCAGCTGGTCGACCTTGGCTTCGAGACGGTGATCGACGCGCAGCCGTCGCTCGGCGTGTCGCTTGGACAGCGCGGCGACCTGCAGGCGTTCTTCGAGGTGCGCACCAAGCCCAAGGTGCAGATCGCGGGCGACCGCGGCGGAGACCCGATCTCGGTGTTCCTGACCGTGCGCAAGGTCGGGCCGCTTGCGTCGCTCGACGAGCTGAAGACCGCGTTCGGCGCGCTGGTCGGCCACGCCGAGATGCTGGCGGAACAGCGCGTGATTCCCGCCATCGTGGTGCCGATCCACGAGGCGATCGAGTCGCGCGGATAGGAAACCCCATGACGACGATCCTTGCCTGTGCCGTGGCCTCCGCGCTCCTCGCGTACTCCGAGCCCCCTGCGGCGGCGGAACCCGCGACGCCTACCGCGCAGTCGCAGAACCTCGCGGCCGACCTCGGCGTGCTTGCGCGGCTCGACAAGCCGTTCGCGGCGCCGAAGCAGTACAAGGACGCGACGGTCGAAGATGTCCTGAAGGACATCAAGGCCGAGACGGGGCTCTCCTGCGATGTCGACCGCCGCGCGATCGGCGAGGCGGGCGGTTGGCAGCTCGTGCGCATCGACTGCGAGCCGAGCTCGCCGCGCGCGGCGCTCGACATGGTGGCGCGTGCGATCTCGCCCGACTACCAGATGTACTTCGTGGATGTCGCTTCGGGTCTGGTCGTGTTCACCGACCAATCGGGCCGGAAGTCGCTGCGTGCGCCGCGCTCCTACGACCTCTCGCAGGCGGCCGCGCGCGCGCGCGGTGCAGGCGACGGCGAGGCGGTCGCGCCGGCGGAGTGGGTCATGGACACCATCATGGGGTCGGTCGAGCCCGAGCTGTGGGATGAAGTCGGCGGCGACATGGCTTCGTACCGGCTGGCGGGAACCTCGGCCACGATCGTGGCCCCGCCGTCGATGCACCATGCGATCGGGCAGGCGCTGGCGAACATCTCCGCCACCCTGCCCTCGGCGCAGATCGAGTGGCGCGTGGTGGTGGCCGAGATTCCCGCCGCCAAGGCCGATTCCGACGAGATGGGTGCTGCGCTCGGTTCGGGCGACACGCGCGCGCTCGAGGCGCTGGGCGCGCGGGTGCTGGCCACGCCGCGGCTCCTGACCGAGCGGACGCAGCCGGCCGAGATCGCGATCGGCGAGGCCGAGGAGAGCCTGATCGTCCGCATCGCACCCGAGGGCGCGCCGGCGGCGCGCGGGTTCAGCGTGCGCTGCAACCTGACGCGCGAGGGCGCGTCGACCACCATGGCGTTCCGCACGCGCGACGGCGAGCGGGCGTGGGCGATGTCGAACCGCGGCAAGGACAACGCGCTCGCGGTGTTCGTGTCGTCGTCGGCGCCGAAGGAAGCGTCGGCGCCGAAGGAATAGGCCCGCGGCAGCCCGCGCGTAGCGCAAATACAAACGGCGTAGCGCAAAGACAAACGGCGTAGCGCAAAAACAAACGCGCCGCGACAAGCGCGGCGGCGTCTGGCCGAATGCGGGCTGCGCGTCGCGCGCTGCGGACGGGCCGCGGCGCGGATCGCGGAGGAAGGTCAGCCGACCTTCTTGAAGTCGAGGTGGTCGGCCACGCTCGCGATGTCCTTCGCAAGCTGCGGGGTGACGGGGATCGTGAACGACTGGCCCGCGGCCACGCGCACCAGACGGGTGCAGCGGGCGCGAACGAGCCACTCGCGGCCTGCGCGCGGGCGCCACTCGTTCAGCTCGGTGATGCGGGTGTGCTGCAGCTTCTTCAGCGTGCGCTGCTTGCCCTTCTCGAGGCGCATGAGGCGCTCGATCGTGCGGAAGCCGCCCTTGGTGAGGGGGACCGACTTGATCGTGAAGGTGACGGTTCCGGTGGAGGGGATCGTGCTCATGGCTCGCTCGCTTTGAAGAGTCGCGCACCTTACCCGAACCCGCGCGATGCGGCAACCCGTCGACGGGCGAATGGCGGTTATAGGGCCGAATCAGCGCTTCGCAAGCCCGTCGCGGTACAGGAGATAGAGCCCCTGCGTGCCCTTGCGGGGGTGCCCCGCCTCGGCAAGGCGCTCGTACTGCGCCAGGCAGAGGTCGACGAGCGGCAGCAGTTCGCCCAGTTCGCGCGCCTCGTCGCGGGCGATCCGCAGGTCCTTCACCAGGTGTTCGACCATGAAGCCCGGGTCGAAGTCGCCCCGCAGCACGCGCGGCGCGAGCGTGCTGAGCGCCCACGACGCGGCGGCTCCCCCGCTGACCGCGTCGAGCACGCGCTGCGTGTCAAGGCCCGCCACGCGGGCGAAGTGCAGCGCCTCGCACATGCCAAGCGTGCTGGCGGCGACGAGCACCTGGTTGACGATCTTCGTGCGTTGCCCGCTGCCCGAGGGCCCCTGCAGCACGATCGCCTTGCCGACCGCGCGGAAGAGCGGCATCGCGCGCTCGAACGCCTCGGGATCTCCGCCCACCATGATCGAGAGCGTGGCGTTGCGCGCGCCCACATCGCCGCCCGAGACGGGGGCGTCGAGCGCGCTCGCGCCCTTCGCCGCGGCGGCCTCGCCGATCCGCCGCGCAAGCGACGGCGGCGAGGTCGAGAAATCCACGAAGCTCTGGCCCGCGTGCGCCGCGGAAAGCGCGCCGCGCGCGCCGAAGTGCACCTCCTCGACCTCGCTTGGCAGCCCGACATTGGTGCAGACGAACTCCGCGCCCCGCGCGGCTTCGGCGGGGGAATCGGCCCATCGCGCGCCCGCATCAAGCAGCGGCTGCGCCTTCGCCCTTGTGCGCGAATGCACCGTGACCGCGTGCCCCGCGCGCAGCAGATGGCCGGCCATGGAGGCGCCCATGATGCCCGTGCCGATCCACGCGATCCTGCGGGATTCGGCCCTGTTCTCGGCGGTGGCGGCGCTGTCGGGGGCGTTGGTCATGGGATGGAACCTCGTTCGACGGATCGCTTCGGGGGCCGGCTTGGCGACGGAATCGCCCTCTCGACGCATCTTGGGCGCGAACTTGGGTATACCACAGCCCCGTAGGGCGCGGACGCAGGATCCCGCCCGCGCCCGACCGACGCCGTCACCGAGACCACGCATGACCACGACCCCGAGCGACATCGCCGCCATCGAACGAGAGGTTGCCGAGAAGAGCCGCCCCTTCCGCCTGCTCCGCGACGAGATCCACCGCGTGATCGTCGGCCAGGAGGAGCTTGTGCACGGGATGCTGCTCGGACTGCTCGCGAACGGCCACATCCTGATCGAAGGCGTGCCGGGCCTGGCGAAGACGACCGCCGTCTCGTGCCTCGCGAGCGGCCTGCGCACGCAGTTCCAGCGCATCCAGTTCACGCCCGACCTGCTGCCCGCCGACCTGATCGGCACGCTGGTCTACCGGCCGAACTCGGGCGAATTCACCGTGAAGAAGGGCCCGATCTTCACCAACATCGTGCTGGCCGACGAGATCAACCGCGCGCCCGCCAAGGTGCAGTCGGCGCTGCTCGAGGCGATGCAGGAGCGTCAGGTGACGATCGGCAGCGAGACCTTCCCGCTGCCCGAGCCCTTCCTCGTGCTCGCCACGCAGAACCCCGTCGAGCAGGAGGGCACCTATCCCCTGCCCGAGGCGCAGGTCGACCGCTTCATGCTGAAGATCCTGGTGCGCTACCCGACCCCGCGCGAGGAGCGGCAGATCCTCGACCGGATGGCGGGCCAGACCGCGACCGCGAAGGTCGCGCCCGTGATGCACCCCGAGGACATCGCCGCGGCGCGCAAGGTGGCCGATTCGGTGGCGATGGACGACCGCCTGAAGGACTACATCGTGAACCTCGTGGTCGCCTCGCGCGACCCGAAGGCGTTCCGCGTTCCGCTCGAGGGGCTGATCGCCTACGGCGCGTCGCCGCGCGCCACGCTCGCGCTTACGCGCGCGGCCAAGGCGCACGCCTTCCTCGACGGCCGCGGCTACACGGTTCCGCAGGATGTGAAGGATGTGGCGCCGCTCGTCCTGCGCCACAGGCTGACGCCGAGCTTCGAGGCCGAGGCCGAGGACAAGTCGGGCGACGACCTCGTGCGCACGCTCCTTGCGCATGTGCCCGTCCCGTGAGCCGCCGCGCATGATCGCCCCCGAGCTCCGCCGCAAGATCCGCGCGATCGAGATCCGCACCAGCCGCATCGTCACCGACATGCTGGCGGGCCAGTATCGCTCGGCGTTCAAGGGCCGCGGCATGGAGTTCGAGGAGGTGCGGCCGTACATCGTGGGCGACGATGTGCGCACCATCGACTGGAATGTGAGCGCGCGCGCGGGCGAGCCGCATGTGAAGGTCTACCGCGAGGAACGCGAGCTGACGGTGATCCTGGCGGTCGACCTGTCGGGGTCGCTCTCGTTCGGCACGCGCGCGGAGTTCAAGCGCGAGCTCGTGGCCGAGATCGCGGCCACCATCGCCTTCAGCGCCATCCGCTCGAACGACCGCGTGGGCATGATGCTGTTCACCGACGGCACCGAGCGGTTCGTGCCGCCGCGGAAGGGCGGCCGCCACGCGCTGCGCATCGTGCGCGACCTGCTCGCCTACCGGCCCGAGCGGCGCGGAACGAACCTCGCGCGCGCGATCGACGACCTGAACGCGAGCCTGTCGCGGCGCTCGGTGGTGGTGCTTGCGAGCGACTTCCTTCCCGCGGGCGACGGCGAGCAGTGGACGGCGCCGCTCGCCCGGCTCAGGCGCAAGCACGATGTGATTCCGATCGTCGCCACCGATGAGCGCGAGAGAACGCTGCCCGCGGTCGGTCTGATCGAGCTCGAGGACCTCGAGACGGGCGCGCGGCGCACGATCGATGCGTCGTCGCGCGCGGTGCGCGACGGCTGGCGCGATGTGGCCGCCGAGCGCGAGGCGACGCGCGACCGCGCGTTCCGCCGCGCAGGCTGCGAGCCGCTCGTTCTCGAGACGGGCTGCGACTTCACCGCCCCGCTGCGGGCGCACCTCGCACGGCGGCAGATGCGGAGGGCGCGATGAGGCTCTCGACGCTCTGCATGGCCGCCGCGCTCGGAACGGCGCTCGCCGCGGGCGCCGCGACCACCCGCGCGGTCGCGCGGCAGGACACGGTGTATCCGAGCGTCACCAGCGAGGGCGACGGCCTGATCGGGAAGGTCACCCTCGGCAACCCCGAGGTCGAGGTGGGCGAGGCGGTCCTCTACACGATCGACCTCTACGGCCCCGCGATCGACTCGGCGCGCGTGCCCGAGGTTCCGTCCACCGATGCGATCGATGTGATCGAGCGCGAGCCCGCGCGGCGAAACGCGGGCGGCGGGATCTACTGGCGCATCTTCATCGCCACGCTCGAATCGGGCGAGATCGCGCCCGATCCGCTCGAGGTTCCCTACGAGTGGAACGGCGAGG
>JBJTOV010000247.1:0-4977 GCA_046074745.1 Planctomycetota bacterium
ATCTCGGCGTTCGCGCCCGAGGCGGCCTCGAGCGCGCGCAGGCGTTCGGAGAGGTCGGCGGCGGAGGCCTCGCTTCGCGGAGACGCGGGTGCGTCGGTCGCGGACTCTCCCGCAGGCGCACGCCGCGGGGCGCGTGGCGCGGGGTCGAGGAAGTCCGCGGTCAGGATCACCGCGGGAACCTGCCGTTCGCGCACCGCCGAGATTCCCCACGCCGTGCCGAGGATCGCCACCGCGATCAGCACATGCACGACGAGCGACGCCGCGAGCGCCTTCACGCGCCTGCTGCGCTCTGCTTCGGTCCTGCGTGCCTCGGTTCCCTGCGGTGCCGCCATCGGGCGCATCGTAGGGACTCGAGGCGATGCGTCCGCGGAATGCGGCGCGTTTCCCGCGCGGACACGCGGCGTCCTCTGCCTCTCCTCAGTCCGCGGGTTCGGGTCGGCTCACTCTTCCTCGGCCTCGTCGTCGCCGCCACCGCCGCCCGCGCCGCGGAAGATCTGGCCGTCGAGGCTGAGCTTGCCAGGGCCGGTCAGGGTGATCCCGAGCGCGAGCACCACCAGCGCCAGCTGGCTGAGCGCGCGGCTCAGGTCGGGCTCGGGCGTGGTGAAGAACCAGGTGCCGCGCACGGCGGCCCACGAGGTCAGGCCGAAGAGAACAAGGCCCCAGAGCACCATTCCCGCGCTCCACACGCGGCTGAACAGTCCGATCAGGAGCAGCACGCCGCCCACGAGCTCGATCGCGGTCACGCTCCAGGCCCAGATGTCGGGGCGGGGCAGACGCAGGCTGTCGAAGGTCAGGGTGAGCGCGTGAAGCGCGCGGGTTTCGAGCAGGGCGCCGCCGTCGGCCGCGACCTGCAGGCCCGCCTGCGTGGTGCTCGCGGAGAGCGTGGGCTGGACGCCCAGTTCCTGGAGCCGCGTCGCGGCCTCGCCCGTGAACACCGAGTGCTGCATCGCGTGATGCCAGCCGATCGGCACGAAGGCAAGGAACAGCAGGATGCGCGCGAGGAGCGGCACGAAGTTCGTGGCGGCGTTCTGGCTGAACTTCTTCATGGAGGCGGCTCGGTGCGTCGCCGCCCGCCCGCGGGGGCAGGGGGCCCGGCGATCCGGGCGTTCAGGGATCGGCTCGGTGCGGCGGTTTCGTACAATCTCGGCGTTCCGCGGGCGTGGCGGAATTGGCAGACGCACGGGATTTAGGTTCCCGTGGGGTAACACCCGTGCAGGTTCAAGTCCTGTCGCCCGCATTGGCCGCCTTGGCAACCTCGACCAGCCTGACCGCCGCCGCTCGACGGCTGGGGGGTCGGGAGCCGATAGCACCCCTCCGATGTCCCACTCCCGAGCCCCGTGGACGCCCGCCTCCTGGAGGGGCTACCCCTGCGTGCAGCAGCCCGTCTACCCCGACGAGGCGGAGCTGGCGCGCACGCTCGAGGAGATCGCGGCGCTGCCGCCGCTCGTGACGAGCTACGAGATCGAGGCGCTCAAGTCCCAGCTGGCCGAGGCCGCGCGCGGCGAGCGGTTCATCCTGTGGGGCGGCGACTGCGCCGAGAGCTTCGCCGACTGCACCCCGGCGGCCATCGCCTCGAAGCTGAAGATCCTTCTGCAGATGTCGCTGGTGCTCGTGCATGGAACGCGCAAGCGCATCGTGCGCATCGGCCGTTTCGCCGGGCAGTACGCGAAGCCGCGCAGCACCGCGACCGAGCTGCGCGACGGCGTCGAGCTGCCCAGCTTCCGCGGCGACAATGTCAATCGCCCCGAGTTCACGCCCGAGGCGCGCACGCCCGACCCGCGGCTCCTCCTGCGCGGCTACGAGCGCAGCGCGCTCACGCTGAACTTCGTCCGCTCGCTGATCGACGGCGGGTTCGCCGACCTGCACCATCCCGAGAACTGGGATCTCGCGTTCGTGAAGCATTCGCCGCTGGCGGCGGAGTACCAGCGCATGGTCGACGCGATCGGCGAAAGCCTGCGGTTCATGGAGACGCTCGCGGGGGGGACCATCGCGGCGATGCAGCGCGTCGATTTCTTCACCAGCCACGAGATGCTGGTGCTCGCCTACGAGGCGGCGCTGACGCGGCAGGTGCCGCGCCGCGAGGGCTGGTTCAATCTGTCGACGCATCTCCCGTGGGTTGGCATGAGGACGAGCGATCCGTCGGGCGCGCATGTCGAGTTCTGCCGCGGAATCCGCAACCCGGTCGGCGTGAAGGTCGGCCCGGGCACCTCGCCCGAGGGGCTGCTGTCCACGCTGCGCGCGCTTTCGCCCGACAACGAGGAGGGCCGCACGGTGCTGGTCACGCGCTTCGGCGCGCATCAGATCGGGCGGGGCCTGCCGCCGCTGGTGCGCGCGGTGCGCGATGCGGGGCTGCACGCGGTGTGGGTGTGCGACCCGATGCACGGCAACACCGAGACGGTGGTGCCGACGGCGGGCGAGTGGGCGGGGAAGAGCGTGAAGACGCGGAAGTTCGGGCACATCCTGGCGGAAACCGAGCAGGCGTTCGAGATCCACCGCGCCGAGGGCACGGTGCTGGCGGGGGTGCATGTCGAGCTGACGGGAGAGGATGTGACGGAGTGCACGGGCGGCGCGCGGGGAATCGCGGACGAGGACCTGTCGCGGGCGTACCGGTCGCAGGTCGACCCGAGGCTGAACTACGAGCAGGCGCTGGAACTGGCGATGCTGATCGCGCGGCGCGCGGGCGGCTGAGCGGAGGGCGGCGCGGAGGTGGGGCGGGATGCGGGGAGTGCTGCGTGGCGGGAAGAGCCGCGCGGCGGTGTCGAATGGCACGAGGCCGGGCAGCGCCCCCGCCCGAGGCGTGCCTGGCACGTGCCGTCGGGTGCCAGGCAGTGCACGGTACGTGCCAGGCACCTGCCGTCCCCATCTGGCCCGAAGGCTCGATCGCGAGACGCCGAGCGTGTTTCCGCGCGTTTCGAAGCAATTCGCTTCCGCATTGCCCAGCGGAGTTCCGCGGCGCCCGCCGCGGCGGAGGCGTGCCTGGCACGTGCCGTGTGGTGGCCGGCACCGCATGGCATGTGCCAGGCACCGATATACTCCGCGCCCTATGTCGCAACGCCGACGCGTCGTCATCACGGGTCTCGGGCCAGTCACGGCCTTCGGCCTCGGCATCGATCCACTCTGGCAAGGCCTCTGCGAGGGCCGTTCCGCGCTGGCCCCGATTCGCGCCTTCGACGCGCGCGGGTTCCGCGCCGCCAGCGCGGGGGAGCTTCCCGTCGGCTTCGATGTGAAGGAGCTGGTGCCCAAGAGCTACCGCAAGGCCACCAAGGTCATGGCGCGCGACATCGAGATCGCGGTCGCGGGAGCCGCGCTGGCCGTCGCCGATGCGGGCCTCGTGACCCGAGGCACCAGCCCCGACGCCGCGCCCACGATCCCGCCCGACCGCTTCGGTTGCCACATCGGAGCGGGCCTCATCGCGGCGGACCTCGACGAGCTGACGGCGGCCCTGTCCACCTCGAAGGACGCCGCGGGTCGCTTCGACCCGGGCCACTGGGGCACCCAGGGCATGCAGGACCTCACGCCGCTCTGGCTCCTGAAGTACCTGCCCAACATGCTTGCCTGCCATGTGACGATCATCCACGACTGCCAGGGTCCTTCGAACACGATCACCTGCAACGAGGCCTCGAGCGGCCTGTCGCTCGCCGAGAGCCAGCGCGTCATCGAGCGCGGCGCGGCCGACGCGTGCCTCTCGGGCGGAGCCGACAGCAAGCTGAACCCGATGGGCTACCTGCGGCAGGAGCTCGCGGGCCGCTATGCGGAGTGCCCGATCGACGCCGACGCGACCAAGGCGGTCCGGCCGTTCGATTCGGGGGCTTCGGGCACGCTTTCCGGCGAGGGCGGCGGAATCCTCGTCGTCGAGAGCGAGGACACGGCGAGGGCGCGCGGTGCGCGCATCCATGCGGTGCTTTCGGGAACGGGCGCGTCGCAGAGCTGGTGCGAGGACACGGTCGGTCTCGTGCCCGATGCGACGGGCGAGTCGCTTGCGGATGCGATCCACGCGGCGCTGCGCGACGCGGGCCTCGGGGCCGCCGACATCGACGCGATCATCCCGTTCGCCTCGGGCGTGCCTTCGCTCGATGCGCTCGAGCGAAATGCGCTACGGCTCGTGTTCGGCGCGTCGCTGCCCGCGAAGCCGATCGTCACGATGTCGCCCGCGATCGGCGCGACGCTCGCGGGCTTCGGCACGATCGCTGCGGCCGTGGCGTGCCGCGCGCTCGCCGAGCAGCGCATTCCCGCGCGGCTCAACGCCGCCGACACGGGCGATCTGTGCGCCGCGGCGTCGCCCGGAGAGGCGCGCGCGCTGCGTCACATCCTCGTCTGCACGCCGAGCCTCGGCGGCCAGAACAGCGCGATGGTCATCTCCAAGTCCTGAACCTGCCGAGCACGAACGATGAGCACCACGAAGAACAACCGTCGCGTCGTCGTCACCGGCATGGGCTGGGTGACGCCGCTCGGCCATGACATCGATGGCGTGTGGAAGCGCCTGATGAAGAGCGAGTCGGGCATGGGCCCGATCACGCGCTTCGACGCGCGCACCTTTCCCACGAGTTTCGCCGCGCAGGTGCGCGACTACGACATCGCGCACTTCGTGAAGGACGCGCGCGTGCACGCGAGCGCGGGCCTGAACTCGCAGTTCGCGCTCGGCGCCGCGAGCCAGGCGTGGCGGCAGTCGGGCCTCGAGGGCTTCGCGGGCCTGAATCGCAAGCGTGTCGGCCTCTATCTCGGCGCGGGCGAGGGCGTGCTCGACTTCGACAACTACGCCGCGGCGAACCTCGCCGGCTGGGACGACGCGCAGCGCAAGGTCGACGGCGTGCGCTGGGCGGCCACCGCTCACAAGGTCCTCGAGAAGATGTGCGAGGTCGAGCAGGAGCCCAACATGCCGCTCGCGCACCTCGCGCGCGAGTTCGGGATCCGCGGCCCCGCGCTCAACTGCCTTACCGCCTGCGCCGCGAGCACGCAGGCGATCGGCGAGGCCTTCAG
>JBJTOV010000248.1:0-4234 GCA_046074745.1 Planctomycetota bacterium
GCCGAACATGTCGACGAACACGAAGCTCGCCCAACGGCCAAGCCCCGAGGCGTCGCCGTCGGGATCCTGGCCGACCTTCCATGAATCACCCTTGTAGCCGGACAGCCCCGTCAGGCGCGCGCCGATGTCGCTCACGCCGTCCCACACGCGCTCCGAGCGCACGGGCTCGGTCGACATGCTGAACACATAGCGCGGCGAGAGCTCGGTGGCGCTGATCCGCTTCGCGGCAATGTCGACCGCGGTGTCGTCCCAAGTGTCGACATCCCACGCCCAGATGCGGCTTGCGCGGCACCAGGTCATGAAGAAGTCGTTCTCCTTGATGCGGATACCCGACACGAAGCGGCGCTGCGGATCGGTGTCCCAGTTGTACTTCTTGGGCGGCGGAATGAACTGCGGGTCGTTGAAGAGCCGCTGGAACGCCTCGCCGAACTCGACCTCGGGGCCCGTCTGGTCGTTGTCGAAGCGGTCGACCACGATCAGCACCGGGGCGCCCGCCACGCCCGGCGGCGGCGTGACATTGCGGAGAATCTGCACGGGCTGCGCGTTCGTGGTGTACGGCAGGTTGGCCCCGCCCACGGTCATCGTGTCGAGGTCGACCTTCCATATGCCCGTGGCGTCGAACACCAGCGTGCGGTCGAGGCCGTCGGTCTGCGAGTCGTACAGGCCGAGGTACTCGATCAGGCCGTCCGCGTCGCTATCGACCTGCTGGAAGCTGCCGCCGTTGAGCTCGCCCTTCTCGAGGTCGAAGAAGTCGAGCACCGCGGTCTTGAACGCGCCCGCGGGGTAGTCGCCCACGGTGCCGTTGGCCACGGCGTACACGATGGCCGTCGACGGCCGGCCAAGGGTCGCCGCGGGCAGGATCGGGTTGGGACCGTAGCCTGCCGCGATGCCGCCCGCCGCAAAGGTGAAGTTCTGGCCGTACACCTGCAGGCGGAAGTCGCCGAGCGAGATCGGCGTGTCGTACGGATTCGCGATCTGGACCGCGATCACCATCTTCGGCTTGCTGGTGTTGTCGACGAAGTTCTCGCCGCCGTCCTCGACATCCGGCGGCAGCTCCTCTGCGCCGCCGGGCGGCGGCGAACCGCCGAATCCCGCCCACTCGGCCTCGTCGAATCTGCTCTTCGGATACACGAGCCCGAAGAAGACCTCCATGATGAACGGCTGCTTCTCCATGCCCATGTAGAAGCGGTTCTGCACGAAAGGATCGGGCACCGCGTCGCTGTAGGCGGCGAAGTAGCCGTTCGGATCCTGCACGGGCGGCGACGGATAGAGCGGGCGGTCGATGGCCACGCCCGTCGTGCCGAGCGTCTGCGGCTCGTCGCTGGCGCAGTCGAGGTTCGCCACATAGCTCGCGATCATGCTCAGCGTGCGGCGGTAGTCCTGCACGCGGTTTCCGTAGTAGCTTTCGTAGGTGTCGGTCGCAGGGTCGTAGCGCGTCAGCGATGCCTCGAGAAGCCGCTGCAGGTCGCGGCGCCACTGCGAGGCCGCGAACGGGTTGCGCAGCAGCTGGGGGTTGCCCGACGCGTCCACGAACATCGGCTGGCGCAGGTCGACCTTGAACTTCTGGCGCTCGTACTCGGCGAGGTTCGCCGTCTGGAACGCCGCGAAGTTCGGATCGCCCACCGCGGGTACGGCGCCGCGCGGGTTCATGTAGTTGAAGGTCGGCGAGTAGAACGGCGACTGCCACAGGTACGGCGGCGCGATGTCGTTGCGCGCGCCGTTGAACATGGTGAGCTTGCGGCGCGTGTCGACCAGCAGCTGGCGCGCGTCGAGCTGATCGAGGTACTCGTCGCTTTCCTCGCGCATCGGGCTCGCGCGGAGGATCTGCGTGTCGTTGGCCACACCGCCCTGCGACACGGGGCTGTACAGGCTCAGCGCCTGCTCGAAGCGCGACAGCGTGAAGGGCGAGTTGTTGCCGTGGTAGGCGCGCAGCTCGAACTCGTCGGCCGCGTCGAACGGCGTGATGCCGAGGAGCGGCTGGTCGGGGTTGCCGCCGCCGATCTTGAAGTAGGACAGGCGTTCGATCGCGCTCTCGAACGCGCCGCGCGGCAGCACAGGGTCGAGCGTGTTGTCGATCAGCGGCAGGCCGAGGCCAGGCGCGCCCGGCTCGATGCCGCCGTTCGGCGAGCGCATGCCGATCGCCTGCAGGAACGACGCCGGCACATTGGCGCGGTCGCCGAAGCGGTCGCCGTCGAAGCGCATCGTGGCGGGCGAGAAACCGATCGGCGTCAGCGCGCCCGAGGTCCAGTAGGACGGCGTGGCCACATTGCCGTTCGAGAGCGGGTAGCTGCCCCACTGCTCGGTGTTCGTCTGGTTGTACGGCGAATCAAGGAAGCCGACCTTGGTGCCGTTCTGGCTGAGCGGCGTCGACTCGGCCACGCTCGTCACAAGTGCAAGATCGGACGGCGTCTGGCCCGTGGTGGTGTCCCACGAGAACTTGGTGGCGACATTCGCGTTGAGGAGCGCGGAGTTGTCGACGATCGAAACGCCGACGATCGTGCGCACGCCGCGGTCGACGGGCGTCGGGGCGAGGAACCAGTAGCTGTCGGTGAAGCCGTCGCCGTCGGTGTCGGTGAAGGTGCGCGACACCTGGTTGCGCAGCGTGCCCGCGCGGAACTCGTCGGTGGGCTTGCCGAGCGCCTTCAGCTGGAAGAAGTTCGGCAGCGCGAGCGGCGTGGCGTACACACCGGGATAGTTGAAGAACCACTGCTGGCGCCGCTGGGCGAAATCGGCCGCATTGGCAATACCCGCGGGGACCACGCTCGGCAGCCACTGCTCGTAGGGCCACGCGACGGCGTAGGGCGCGGCCGCGTTCTCGTTCATGTTGTCCACGGTGTTCAGGCCGATGTCGCTGATGTCGGCCACCACGCGCCACGCGTTGTTCGCGCTCGGCAGCCACGACAGGTGCGACCAGTGCGAGAAACTGAACACATCGTTCGCGCCGTCGGGGCCGCCCGAGGGGCTGCCCTGATCGAGGCCGATGCGCTCAGGCTCGGTCGAGCGAAGCCAGCGCGAGTCGCCATAGCCCGGGTTGCCGTACGGGTTGCCGTCCGACATCGGGTTGCTCAGGCCATCGACGAGCGCGCCCTGCGGAGCACCCGCACCGAACGGCCACTGCGCGGTGCCGCCGAAGAAGTCGGGCCAGTTGGTCCAGGCCTTGGTCTCGTACGGAGCGGCGTTGTACGGAAGGTCGGGCACGCCGTCGCCGTTCAGGTCGCGGTCGATCGAGTAGCGCGAGGCGTCGATCGCCGAAGCCAGACGCGGGAACGACGAGCTGGCTACCACCACGGGCGGCGTGACCGAACCATCGAACTTCACGAACGGATCGAACGGAACACCCGTCGCCGTATTCGTATCGACGGGCTTCGAGAACAGCGCGTCGGCGATCTCGCGCGCCACATCGACGCCGATCGACTCGCCGCGGCCGTCGCGGCCCGCCGAGGCCTGCTGCGCGGCCGACACCTGGCGCACGGCGCGCGTACGGCTGATGAAGGCGGTGGCGATGATCACAAGCAGCACCAGGATGGCCGTGACGAGCACGATCGTGTTGCCGCGGCGGGCAGTCTGGTGCATGGCGTGGGTCGGGTGAGGCATGGTGGGTCCTCGCAGAGGCGGGCGCGGAGCGCTCAGTTCCTCGGGATGTCGACGATGAACTGGAACTCGCGGCCGCCCTCGATGCGACCGAGCGGGTCGTGCAGGCGGAGGGTGATGCGGACCGCCGAGGGGAGCGGCGTGTACGGGCCACGGCCCGTGGCCGCGGGGTTGATCTGGCTGGGGTCGTTCTGGTTGAAGCCGAAGACGGCCTGATAGACGCGCTTCGACTGCTGGTCCGACCCGGTCACCCAGACGGGCTTGTTGCGGATGTCGTTGCCGCCTTGGCGGTTGATCACGCCCTCGACCGAGCACACGAAGTCGTCGTTGGCGACATTGCCCGTGACGAGCGGCACGCCGACGGTGCCCCAGCTGTCGCCTCCGCCGTTGTTCACCCAGTTGTTCGAGATCGACAGCGGCTTGACCTTGCTTTGACCGTACGGCACAGCGGGGTCATCGAGGCCGAACCACGGCTGGTCGGCACCAGGATTGACACGCATGCCGATCGGCTCGATGCCGGTGGGCGTGTTTCCGCCCGGTCCAGACACGGAGCCCGTTCCGCTGGCCCAGGTCCACTCCACCTTGAAGCTCGAGCAGTTGGCCGCGAGCACAGGGGCGGTGAGCATGAGGTCGGCGCGCGTGG
>JBJTOV010000249.1:0-6496 GCA_046074745.1 Planctomycetota bacterium
TCGCGGCATTGATCTGCGCCGCGAGCTGGTCGAGCGACATCGTCTGCGGATCGACCGAGACGACCACGGTCGTGCGCAGTCCGGTCGCTTGGTTCGTGACATGCAGCTCGAACGAGCCATTCTTGATGTCGAAGGGAATGCCCGTCGCGTCGGCGGCGAGGTTGGTCGTCGTGTCGGCGACTCGATTGAGACCGGTCACCGACGACCAGCCGCGCGTGCCCTGGCCCTGCGAGTGAATGCGGTTCACCTGGAAGGCGAGTTCGCGCGCGAGCGTGTCGAGGTCTTGGATCGCGGGGTCGACCGTCTCGGAGCGCTGGCGAAACAGCGCGCCAATCTGGCCGCCATCCGGCTGCAGCGTGCTGCCGTCGGCGCGCACACGCAGCGACACGCTGGTCGTGCCGCCCGAGGTCTCGGTGCGAAGCTCGACGCCGCGTGATTCGCCCGCCAGCACCACGGGAATCGAACCGACCAGAAGGTCGACCGCGCCGTTGGGCTGCTCGCTCGTGCTGACCGGCAGGTACTTGGCGACCTCGTTGATCAGTTCGTCGCGACGGTCGCGCAGCGAGTTCGCGTCGTTGCCACCGCCCTGCTCGCTCTCGACGATCTGGCGGTTCACCTCGGCGACCTGGTCGAGCAGCCCGTCGACGGTGCGGATCGTGACCGCGAGCGAGCGGTCGATCTCCTCGCGCACCTTGACATGCTCGGCGCGCATCTCGCGCACGGCGTTGGCAAGGCCGCCGCCCTGCTGGATCACCACCGTGCGCACAGCCTCGTCGTTCGGGTTGTTGCCGAGCTCGCTGAAGGCGTTGAAGAACGCGCTCAGGCGGCTCGAGAGGTCCTGGTCGCTCAGCTCGTTGCGGATCGACTCGATCGCGTTCAGGAAGCGCTGGTCGACCTCGGCGGCGTTCTGGTCGCTGATCGCGGCGCGCATGCGCGACTGGAGCGCGGTGTCGACCGTGCGCACGATGCGCTGCAGCTGCACGCCCGTGCCCACGAAGCCCGCGCGGCCGATGTACTCGGGGCGGCTCGGCGACAGGCGCGCCACCTGGCGGTGGTAGCCGGGCGTGGCGGCGTTCGCCATGTTGTTGCCCGCGACCTGCAGCGCGGCCTGGCTGGCGAGGATGGCCGACTGGCCGATCTGGAATGCGCCGTTGATGCTCATGGTGGGCTTCCTTCCCGCTCAGCTCTTGAGGTCGAGGCTGGACATGACATTCGCGCCGACGGCGATGCGACCGCCGCGCGAGTAGAGGTTGGCGTGGGCGAGGGCCGAATGCACGGTCTGCAGGATGCCGGCCATGTGCGCCGAAAGGCGCTCGGCCGCCTGGCGCACGATGCCCGACTCGCGCTTCACTTCCTCGATGAGGTCGCGGAGCGCGCTGCGCACCGACTCGAGGCGCGCGCCATCGTCGCCGCCCAGGCGCACGGCGATCTCGGACAGCTTCGCATCGGGCGCCATGGCCAAGCGCACCGCGAGCGCGCGTGCCTCGGCCACGCGGGCGCGGTCGAGCTCTGCGATCTCGGCCACCGAGCGCTGCTCGGAGGTGCCGAGCTGCGCGAAGCGCGCGAAGTCGGCGGTGCGGATCGCCTCGCGGCGCATGCGGATCACCTCGAGCACGCTCCGGTAGCGTGCGGCGCTCTGCTCGAGGATCGCGATCAGCTTGTCGGGGCTCGGTCGTGCTGCGGTCATCGCTGGGCTCCTTCGGGTGCGCGGCCGGCCACGCGGCGCGACATCGACTGCTCGAAGCGGTCGGCCACGCGCTCGACGATGGCGAAGTTCGAGCCCTCGACCACCTTCTCGGCGAGCGCCGCGTCGAACAGCGGGCGGAAGCGCTTCTCGCCCGTGCCCGCCTTGAACGGTCCCGCGGCGAAGCCGCCCTCGCGCATCTGCGCGAACACGGGCTTGACGAAGGCTTCCGTGACGAGCGTCTTGGCCGCCTCGAGCGCGAGCCCGCGCGCGTCGCCCGTGCGGGCGTTCCGCTCGAGGCGCGCGTCGGGGCCGAGCAGGCCGAGGGTGGCGTTCGTGGCGACGGGGTTCATTGCTTCACGATCTCCGCCTTGAGGGCGCCCTGGCGCGACAGGCTCTCGATGATCGCGACCTGCGTGTCGAACTCGACATCGAGCTCGATGAGCGCATCGATGAGCGAGCGGAGCTTCATGCTCTTGCGGCCCTTCTCGGCGGTCGAGATGCCGGTCCAGGCCACGGTGTCGGAAACGGGCGCGTCGGGCGTGGGCTCGATCGCGGGCGTGATCGTGGTGATGCGCAGGTTCGCAGCGGTGACGGCCGCGGGGCGGAACTCCACGCGATCGTCGACCGTGATCACCTTCTTCGCGGTGTCGATCACGATCCGCGCGGGCGTGCGGATCAGGTCGCCGGGCACCGAGAAGGTCATCAGGCGCGCGACGAAGGCGTTCGCGTCGCCGCGCGCGTCCTCGGGAATGCGCACGCGGATCGTCTGCGCGTCCTCGACCTTCGCCGCGTCGGAGTAGCCCGAGAGCGAGAGCTCGTCGTTCACGAGGTCTGCGATGCTGGCCGCAGTCGGGTAGCCCGCGTACTGGGGGTGCAGGACGAGCGCCACCGAGTCGCCCTCGAACGGGCTCATCACCACATCGCGCACCATGCGGGCGCCGCCGCGCACGATGCCCGTGGTGGCGGTCTCGGGATCGACCTCGACATTGCCTTCGGCCACCGCGAACGGCACCCACTGGCTGCGGTCGGCGGGCACGACGGGCGACTTCAGGAAGCTGGTGAGCAGGATGCCGCCCTTCAGGCTCTCGGCGTTGCCGACGGTGCCGATGCGGACATCGATGCGGTCGTCGGTGCGGGCGCCCGTGCGCGGGATCTCGACCGTGACCATGACGAGCGCGATCGAGCGGGTCTTGGCCAGGCTGCGGGCGTCGGCGCGGATGTTGCCGAGGTTCGCAAGGAGCTGCGCGTAGGGCTGCGCGGCGATCAGCGAGTCCTTCATGCTGTCGCCCGTCTGGTCGAGACCGTAGACGAGGCCGATGCCGACGAAGCGGTCGCCCTCGAGGCCGCGCAGGCGGGCGTACTCCTGCAGTTCGCCGCCGCGGGCGGGAACCGCCAGGACGACGAGCGCGCAGAACGCGGCGACGGCGGCAAGCATGGGTAGCGGCGCAGAAAGTGCCTTCACCGACCGGCGAAGGGCGCTCGGCAGGGCAAGGATTGCGCGGAACGGGCCTTCGTGGCTCAACATGCGGTCGGACCTCCTGTCCATGGCGCCTTGGGTGCGAAGCGCGTACCAGCGGCGCGCGACGGGTCGGGGCCGCGTCCTTTGGGGCGGCCCCCCCGCGAAGGGCGATACTTGCCCCATGCGAGGATTCCTCAAGGCGACGGCTCCGTTCATGCTTCCCTGCCTGGCTGCCTTCGCGGTGGCGGTGGCGCTGTGCGGCTCGCGCACGGGGCCCGATGGCGGCAACGCGGCGCTCGCGGCGTTCAAGCTGGTCGGCACCGACGGCACCGTGGCGCTGCTCTGGTGGCTCGGAGCGCTCGGCGCGGGGCTTGCACTGGCGCGGCTCCTGCGCGACGGCGATGGCGAGCCGCCTGCCACGACGGGCCTTGACGAACTTGCGATCGGGCTCGGCCTTGGCGGCGCGGTCATGCTGTCGCTCGACGCGGCGCTCGGATCGCTGGGCGCGTTCGTCGCGGTCGGCCCCGCGCTTGCGTGGGTGCTGACGGGCGGCGGCGTGGTGCTTCTCTTCCGTCACCTCGGGTCGCATCCCTTGATGGCGGATCCGGCGCAGGAATCGCGCGGACGCGCGCCGTGGCTGCTTCCCGTGGCGATCGGCGCGGTGACGGGGCTGATGGCGACCGCTGCGGCCAGCGCGCCGGGCTGGCTCTGGTCGAGCGAGTTCGGCGGATACGACGCGCTGAGCTACCACCTGCTGCTGCCGAAGCAATGGCTCGAGGCGCAGCTGCCGATGGGCCCTGTCGAGGGGAATGTGTACTCGGCGCTGCCGGGGTTCGTCGAGAGCGCGTTCGCGCACGCGATGATCCTGAGAGGCACGGCGATCGAGGGCGCGATCGCGTGCCAGTTCTGGGCGGTGCTGGCCACGCTGGCCGCGGCGTTCTCGGTGGCGCGGCTTGCGCGCGCGCTTGGCTTCGGCGGCGAACCCGCGGTGGCGGCGGCGTGCTTCCTGGCCGTGCCGTGGGTGATCGTGGTCGGAACGCTTGCCTACAACGACATCGTGCCGTGCCTGATGCTGGCGTCGGCGTGGCTCGTGATCGCGCGCGCGCGCGATTCGTCGGGCAGCGGCGTCCTCGGGCTGCTCGGCTGCGTGGCGGTGTCGGTGATGGCGGCCGCGGCATGCGGCGCGAAGCCCACCGCGCTCTTCATGGCGGTGGTTCCGCTCGCGGTGATCGCAGTGGTGCACGAAGGTCCGCGCGTGCTTCGGTTCGCACCCGTCGCGCTGGTCGTGGCGCTCGTGGTGCTTGCGCCATGGTTCGCGCGCAATGTGATCGCCTATGGAAACCCCGTGTTTCCCTTCGCGACCGGCCTGTTCGGCGCGGGCTCGTGGAGCGCGGAGCAGGTCGATGTGTTCAGCCGGGCGCACGGGCCCGACCGCGCGCTCGCCGATCGCCTGGCGCTGGTTGGCCGCGAGTGGCTGTGGCACGGGCTGGGCGAACCGCCCGCGAAGGGCGAACCGTGGTTCCCGCAGTGGAGCGTGCTGCCCGTGGCGGGGCTACTCGGCATGGCGCTCGCGCTGCGTCGGTCGCGCGCGGCGCTCGCGGCGCTTGGCGCGGTGGCCGCGATGCTGGTCGCATGGCTCGTCCTCACGCATCTCAAGAGCCGCTTCCTGCTGCCGACCGCCGTTCCGCTTGCGCTGGGCGCGGGCGCGCTTGTCGCCATGGTGTCGGCGCGGCTCCACGGCGGCGCGATGCGCGTGCTGGCCGCGGCGTTCGTCGCGATGCCGTTCGTGGTGTTCCTGCGCGAGCCTGCGCGCGGAGGCATGCCCGCCGCACCCGCCGCGCTCGTCGGCGACATCGGCATGATGACGGGCACCAGCATCGCGCAGGACTTCGAAACCGCCGATCAGGAGCGCCGCAAGCAGCTGCTTGGCCTCGCACCGACGCCGTTCTGGATCAACTACATGCTGGCGCCCGAGTCGAAGGTGCTCGGCGTGGGCTTCGCCACGCCCTTCTACATCGCGGGCGGGCGCATCGACATCACCACCGTGTGGGACCGCGGCCCGTTCGACGCCGCGGTGGCCGAGGCACCCACGCAGCCCGAGACCTGGGGCGCGAAGCTGCGCGCCAAGGGCTACACGCATGTGCTGATCGACCCCGTGATGCTGTCGCGCTGGGCGAGCAGCCAGTGGCTGAATCCGCAGCTTGTCGCGACGCCGTGGGTCGACCCTTTCGCGCGCGCCAACCGGTTGATCGCAGGAACCGCGGATGGCAAGCTGCTGATCGCGCTTGCGCCGCCCGAGGCGGGCGGCGCGGAAGAGGCCAATCCGGTGTTCGTGCCGAAGCTGCCCGGCGGGTGAGCCGTCTACGGCGCGGGCGGCGGCTCGGGTGCATCGGGCAACGCGGCCTTCGACGATTCGACGACGGGGCGGCGCCGCTCGAGTTCGGCGCGCACCGAGTCGACGCCCTCCTTGCGCGCCGCCGCGATGGCGCCTTCGCGCGAACGCGTTGACGCGAGGAAGACGATGCCGAGCAGCACCGCGGTGGCGAAGCAGAGCGTGGCGACGGCGAGCAGGAAGCGGTTGCGCGACTCGAGCGCGCGCACACGCGAGAGAAGCGCCGCGTCGGCGATCGACAGCCCGGCGCGGGGCGTGGATTCGCCCGATGCGCGCGCGGCAGGCTGCGGGCGTGCGGGCGCGGCAGGCGCGGAGGCGGCGAGCGGAGGCGGCGGTGTCGGTGCTGATGCGAGCGTCGGCGCGGACGCAGGCGATGCTGGTGGCACCACAGGCCCACGCGCGGCGACCCGCACGACGAGCACCCCCGAATCCTCGATGAACCCCGAGAGATCGGCGCGCGCACCCGTGGGGCGCTCGCTTGGCGTGCGCGGCGGAAGCCCGAGTTGGTTGCGGTCGAGGCCGACCTCGGGCCCTGCGCCGCATGCCGTGCAGACGGGCTTGTCCTCGTTCACGGGAGCCTGGCAGGCGTGGCAGCGCCCGAAGAGATGCGCGATGCCGCGCACGCGGCGCGCGAGGGTCCAGAACTGGCCCGTGGTCGGACCGCGCACCACCGCGTCGCGGCCCACCTCGCCCGCGCGGATCGCCACCAGCAGCGCCTCGTAGCCGAAGCCCACGAAGTGCGGACGCTTCGGGTCGCGGATGTACCACGCGCCCATGTCGTTCGCCGTGGCGTGCAGGCTCCACGCGTCGAACTGCCCGCCGCACTGGCGGCACGCATGCGCGGGCGGCTGCGGCTCGCTGCAGTATGGGCAGATCAGGGCGTGGGGAGCGGTCATGGCGGGAGAACCGCGCAGGATAGCCGCTCCCGCGCGCTCGACGCCCGCCGCGGGCCGCGGCG
>JBJTOV010000250.1:0-3063 GCA_046074745.1 Planctomycetota bacterium
CCTGCTTGCGTCGAGCTCGCGACCCGGCGACCTGCCCGCCAACCTGCAGGGCCTGTGGAACGAGCACATCGCGGCGCCGTGGAACGCCGACTACCACACCAACATCAACATCCAGATGAACTACTGGCACGCCGAGTCGACCAGCCTCGCCGAGTGCCACGGGCCGCTGTTCGACTTCACCGACCGCCTGATCGAGAACGGCCACGCGTCGCTCGTGTGGTGCACCACCGAGCCGCGCGCGCCGTACAGCTTTCGCGCCGACGCGCGGCCGTTCTCGATCAGGCGGTCGGTGAAGTCGAAGAGCGGCTCGTGGCACTCGGCGAGGCTGGTCGACTCGGCGTGCCAGTAGTTCATCTGGATGTTGATGTTGGTGTGGTAGTCGGCGTTCCACGGCGCCGCGATGTGCTCGTTCCAGAGGCCCTGCAGGTTGGCGGGCAGGTCGCCCGGACGCGAGCACGAGGCGAGCAGGTAGCGGCCGAACTGGAAGTAGAGCGCGGGAAGCGACGGGTCGTCGGCGCCGTTCCTGAACTCGGCGAGACGCACATCGGTGGGCTTCGCGGCCCGCGCGGACGCGCCGATCTCGAGGCTCACGCGCGCCATCCGTGGTCCGTGGTCGGCGAGATGCCGTGCAAGGAGCTCGTCGAAGGTGCGCGACAGCGCCTCCTGCGCGGCGAGCTTCGCGGTCACCTTGGGATCCGCGAGGCGGATGTTGGGATGGATCCCCGCAAGGAAATCCGTCGCACCGGCGATGACCACGGTGTAGCCGCGTGACTCGCGGGCGATGTTGTCGAAGCCCTCGACCTTGCCGAGGCTCCTTCCGGGCTTGCGTGTGATGGACACGGTCTTCGGATCGGATTCGTCGAACTGGACCGCTGCGCAGCCCGCGTAGCGCACGCCGCGATGCTCGCCGTTGACGGCGTATCCGTATCGGATGTGGAACTGGCGCTGCACGCGTCGCTCCACGCCGTCGATGACGACGGTCGCATCCTCGTGGGCGATCTCGCCGCCGCCGTCGACGAGTTCGTCGCGCCCCGTGCCGATCGCGGCGTGCAGCGGCTTCTCGCCGAGCGCCTCCCAGCGCACGACGATCACGCTGTCGGCGGCGCTTGCGAACGCGCGGCAGCGGTAGCGCGAGCCATCCGCCGTGAACTCCGTCGTCGCCACGCCGGTCGCGAGATCAAGCGAGCGCGTGAAGTCGCTGATCTTCTCGAACGGTGTGCTCCAGCGCGTGCCCACCGTCATGAGCGGCTGGTACGAGCGCACCCAGTCGGGCGTCATGAACTCGTCCTGCATGATCTTCTGCGCGCCGAGCACATCGCCCTTGAACCAGAGCTCACGCGCGCGGGCGAGCGAGCCGTCCTTCGGCGTGCGGTTTCGGTCGATGGGCATGCCAGCCCACACCGAGTCCTCGTTCACCTGGATGGTGCCGAACTGGTCGCCGAACACCATGCCGCCGAGCCGTCCGTTGCCGATCGGCAGCGCCTCGGTCCACTTCGCCGCGGGCTCCAGGTAGTGGAGCTCGAGCGGCGGCGCGGCATGGCCGAGGGCTGTGGTCGACGCGAGCGGCAGGGCGAGCAAGAAGGCGAGCGCCAACGCAAGCGCTGGGACGAACGCGCGAACGATCTTGCGGGCGACGGCGTGGACGCAGGCAAATGTGTCGCAGAGGGTGTAGCCGTTGGCATCGGCAAGGGCATTGGCGAGGCGCGTGCGCATGCCGAGATGCTACGGCACGCGGAAGACTCGACCCTTGGAAGCCTCGACCCTCGAAAGCCTCGGCCCGCCGCGCCCGTCCGCTACAGTGCGCCTCCACAGGAGAAACCCATGCGCCGCACGCATCTCGCCCTCGCCGTCCTTGCCTCCGCTCCCGTCCTCGCGGCCTTCGCCGCGCCCGCGCAGCAGTCGGTCGAGACGCCCGGCACGGGCACCAAGCTCGGCGCCACCACGCAGCCGTTCATGAACGACGGCACGCCGATCAAGACGGGTTCGCCCGTCAAGCTCTTCAACGGCAAGGACACCGCGGGCTGGAAGGCCTTCGTGCCCGACCTCGCGAAGGACGGCAAGGACCAGCTCTCGGTGTGGAGCGTGAAGGACGGCGTTCTTCAGTGCGCGGGCCGGCCGATCGGCTACATCCAGACCGAGTCGCTCCACGACAACTTCATCCTCGAGCTCAAGTGGCGCTTCGACCCCGCGAAGGGCGAGGGCAACTCGGGCGTGCTGCTGCGCACCATCGGCGACGACACCGTGTGGCCGAAGTCGATGGAGGCGCAGCTTCACTCGAAGAACGCAGGCGACTTCTGGAACATCGGCGAGTACAAGGCCACCGTCGACGCGAAGCGCACGAACGGCCGCCACACCATCAAGATGCGCGAGACCAACGAGAAGCCGCTCGGCGAGTGGAACCAGTACCGCATCGTGGTCAACGAAGGCACGATCGAGCTCTGGGTGAACGGGCTCCTGCAGAATGTGGCGAGGGATGTCGAGGTGAACAAGGGCCGCATCGCGCTGCAGAGCGAGGGCGCGTACATCGAGTTCAAGGACATCGTGCTCACGCCGATCGTGAAGTGACCCGATGAGCGCACCCCGCGACGGCGCCGAGGCAGGCGCGCCCGGCATCGGCACGCGCCTGGCGCACACCGCGCGCAGGCCCGCCGACCACCACGGATTCGTGAACACGCCCGTCCACCGCGGGTCGACGGTGCTGTTTCCCACGCTCAACGCGCTCGAGGGCGCCATGCGCGCCGACACGCGGCGCGGCCCGTACATCTACGGGCTGATCGGCAACCCGAACGCGCGCGAGCTCGAGTCGATGCTCGCGTCGCTCGACGGCGGCGCGGGCGCGGTGGTGGTGCAGAGCGGGCTCGCGGCGGTGTCGGTGCCGCTTCTCGCCATGCTCGGCGCGGGCGACCACCTGCTCATGACCGACTCGTGCTACGGCCCCACGCGCTGGCTGTGCACCGCGGTGCTGCCGCGGATGGGCGTCGAGACCACCTTCTACGACCCGCGCATCTGCGCGGGAATCGACGCGCTCAAGGGCGCCATGCGCGCCGACACGCGGCGCGGCCC
>JBJTOV010000251.1:0-3381 GCA_046074745.1 Planctomycetota bacterium
TGGCGGCCGACGCGTGGGCGCTCGCCGAGCTCGACCGCCTGTCGGGCGACGCGCCGCACGCGCGCGGCGAGTTCGGCGCGTTCTACGACGCGCTCACCGCCGTCGTGCGCGGCTACGCGTCGCGGCGCTTCGCGATCCGCGCGGGCTCGCAGACGACGCGCGAGTTCATCGACGCGGCGCGCGCGGAGCCCGGCTTCCCCGACGAAGAGACGATGCGCCTGCGCACGCTGCTGTCGCTGGCCGATCTGGTGAAGTTCGCGGCGGCCAGGCCCGATCGCGCGCAGTGCGACGCGCATCTCTCGGAGGCGCGCGCGTTCGTCGAGCGCACGCGCCCGAAGCCCGAAGAGGATTCCGCGGCGACCGCCGCCAGCGCTTCCGTCGCAGCCTCCGATCGGGAGGCGCCGCGATGAGCTTCCATCCGAACTCGGCGTGGCTGCTCGCGCTCCTGCCCCTCGCGGCGCTCGGGTTCCTTCGCTGGTGGAGGCCGCGTCGCCGCGCCACGGTCGCGGTCCCGTCGCTGCATGCGGTGCGCCCCGTCCCGACGGGCCGATTCGCCCGCCTGCGCTGGCTGCCCGCCGCGCTCCGCACCGCCGCGCTCGCCCTGATCGTGGTGTCGCTCGCGCGCCCCGTCGAGATCAACGAGTCGGCGCGCACGCTGGTCGAGGGCGTGGCGATCGAGCTGGTCGTCGACCGCAGCGACTCGATGCGCGCCGTCGACTTCACGATCGACGGGCAGCCCGCGAACCGCCTCGACACGCTCAAGCACTTCGGCGCGCGCTTCATCGAGGGCGGCGACGGCCTCGACGGTCGGCCGAACGACCTGATCGGCATCGTGTGCTTCGGCCGCAACGCCGACAGCCTGGTTCCGCTCACCCTCGACCACGATGTCGCGCTCGACGGCCTTGCGCAGCTTCGCTTCCCCGAGGATGGCAGCGAGATGGGGACCGCGATCGGCGACGCGGTGGCGCTCGCGGTCGACAAGCTGTCCGACGCCGCCGAACGGGCGAACTCGGGCGGCCGCACGCGCATCAAGTCGAAGGTGCTGATGCTCTTCACCGACGGCGAGCAGACCGCGGGCGAGCTGACGCCGCAGGAGGCCGCCGCGCTCGCGAAGTCGACCGATGTGCGCATCTACGCGGTCGGCGTGGGCAGGAAGGGCGTGGCGCCCGTGCCCGTGCGCACGCCGTTCGGCATGCAGATGCAGCAGGTTCCCGTGTCGATCGACGAGAAGACGCTCACCGAGATCGCGACCGCCACGGGCGGCCGCTACTTCCGCGCCACCGACTCGGGAAGCCTGCGGCAGATCTACGAAACGATCGACGCGCTCGAGAAGTCGAGCATCGAGGAGACGAAGTCGGTGCGATACACCGATCTCGCGGTGCGCGGCTTCACGCTGCCCGGGACGACGGTCGCCGTTCCTCCGCTGCTCTCGATCGCGCTCGCCCTGCTGTTGGCCGAGATCCTGCTTGTGTCGACCCGCCTGCGGAGCCTTGCCTGACCATGCAGACCCTGCGCGACACCTTCGAGTTCGCGAACGCGGCCGGCCTCTGGTGGCTGCTGGGCGCGGTGGTCGCCGCGGCGCTGCTCGCGTGGCTTGCGGCGTGGCGCAGGCGCGCGCGGGTGCTGCTCGCCGAGCAGGCGCTGCTTGCGCGGATCGCCCCCGCCGTTGCGGAGAACCGCGGACTGCTGCGCGGTGCGCTGGTCGTGGCCGCGTGCGCGGCGCTTGCGCTGGCGCTCGCCGATCCTCGCGCTGGCGACCGCATCGAGAAGGTCGAGCAGTCGGGCATCGACATCATGGTGGTGGTCGATGTCTCGCGCAGCATGCTGGCCGAGGACGCGTCGCCGTCGCGGCTCGACCGCGCGAAGCAGTTCGCCGCCGACCTCGTCGAGGCGCTCGGGGGCGACCGCGTGGGGCTCATCGAGTTCGCGGGCGTGGCGACCATGCGCTGCCCGCTCACCTTCAACCACCGATCGTTCCTGACGCAGCTCGAGGCGCTGTCGCCGCAGGCATCGGCGCGCGGCGGCTCGATGCTCGGCGACGCCGTGCGGCTCGCGTCGGCAAGCCTCGACGCCGAGGGCGTGGGCAAGGCGATCGTGATCCTGACCGACGGCGAGGACATGGAGAGCGAGCCCGTCGAGGCCGCCGCCGCGGCGGCCAGCGAGAAGTCGATCCGCGTCGTCACCATCGGAATCGGCGACAGCGGCGAAGGCGCGCGCATCCCCGTCCTCGAGGGCGGTCAGCGCCGCTACCTCGTGCACGAGGGCCGCGAGGTGTGGACCAGGATGGACCCCTCGCTGCTGCGCCGCATGGCCGATGCCGCCGACGGATTCTTCATCGACGCAGGCACGGGGCAGGCCGACATGGCGCAGTTGTCGCGGGTTCTCGCAAGCGGGCTCGACCGCGCCACGCGCGACGAGCGCGATGTGGCGGTGAAGGATCCGCTGTTCCAGTGGCTGGCGGCGATCGCACTGATCGCGCTTCTCATCGAGTGCGCGGTGTCGCCACGCCCTGCACAGATGCGTGGCGGTGCATACCCTGCACGCCCTGCCGGAGGTTCGTCCGCGCCATGACCGCACGCGTGCTGGCCATCCTGCTGTTCGCCGCCGCACCTGCCGAGGGGCAGGACGCGGCTCCGTCCCTGGCGCTACCGCCCGCGACGGAATCGGCGCCCGCGGTCGCTGCGCCCGCCGATTCGCGCATCGCTGCGCTCGAGCAAGAGGCTGCCCGCGCCGATGCGCGCCCCGAGGCGCTCTACAACCTCGGCGTCGCGAGATACCGCGCGGGCAGGCTCGAGGACGCGCGCGGCATGTTCGAGCAGGCGGCGTCGAAGGCGAAGGCGACGGTCGCGGCGCGGTCGATGTACAACCGAGGCACCACCCGATACGCCGAGGCCGTGCAGGCGATGGGAGCGGATCCCGCGGCAACGACGGGAACGGAAGGCCAGCAGCAGCTGCAGCAACAGGTCATGCAGACGCTTGAAAGCGCGCTTGCGGAGTTGAAGGACGCGGTCCGCGCCGATCCGACCAACCGCGACGCGCGGGCGAATGCGGAACTTGCCTATCGGGTGCTGAAGGAGTTGAAGCAGCAGCGGCAACAACAGCAGCAACAACAGCAACAGCAACAGCAGCAGCAACAGGAGCAGGAGCAGGAGCAGGAGCAGCAGCAGCAGCAGCAGCAGCAGCAGAAGCAGAAGCAGAAGCAGAAGCAGAAGCAGAAGCATGAGCATAAGTATAAGTATAAGTGGAAGTGGAAGTGGAAGTGGAAGTGGAAGTGGAAGTGGAAGTGGACGTGGAAGTGGAAGTGGAAGTGGAAGTGGAAGTGGAAGTGGAAGTGGAAGTGGAAGTGGAAGTGGAAGTGGAAGTGGAAGTGGAAGTGGAAGT